>JBDHHM010000172.1:0-4512 GCA_039589355.1 Gemmatimonadota bacterium
GACGGTCGACTGATCACGATCGAGAAAGAGTCCGATCGTGCGGAGCTGGCGCGGGATTACATCGGCCGCGCCGGGTTGAACGACCGGGTCGAGGTGAGGGTCGGCGAAGCGGACCGGCTGCTCGAGGAGTTGGCGAGCGAAGCACCGTTCGACGCTGTGTTCATCGACGCCGACAAGGAGGGTTATCCCCGCTACCTCGAGTGGTGCGCCGGCCACGTGAGGGCCGGGGGGGTGGTGATCGCCGACAATGCGCTAAAGGGTGGACGGGTCCTGGAGCGCGACAGTCGGGACCCGGAAGTCGTTGGCATCCAGGAGTTCAATCGCCGGGTCGCCCAGGACTCGCGATTCACGTCGATCGTCGTGCCGACCCGAGACGGCGTGGCGATCGCATTGGTCAATCGAGGCTGAGCCGTGCGCGTCAACTATCATATTCACAACCGGTATTCGAGCGACGGTCGCGGCAGCACCGAAGAGGTCTGCGAGATCGCGGCGCAGCTCGGGTTCGAAGAGATCTGCTTTACCAATCACGCCGAGACACTGAGCGGGACGGGCGACGAGTGGGTCCTCGATCTGGTTGAAGCCCGTCAGAGGTTCGAGCAGCTCCAGCACGAGATCGAGCGGCTCCAGCCCGAGTACCCGGAGCTGCGCATCCTGCTCGGGGCCGAGTACGAGTACCGACCCGAGTGGGTAGAGACCCTCGACGCCCTCACCGATTCCGTCGACTTCGATCTGATCATCGGCTCCCTGCACGTGGTCGACGGCGAGCAGATCTCCGGCGGCGCGGTAAGTGGCTACTTCAAGACCCGCGATGCTTCGGAGGCCTACGGCCGGTACTTCGAGGCGCTGGGAGAGATGCTGGAGTGGGGTGGCTTCGACGTGGTTGCCCACCTGGATATGGCGAAGCGGTTCGGCGTGAAGCACTACGGCCCGTTTAAGGCCAAGCCGTTCGAGTCGCAGATTCGCGGCCTGCTGGAAGCGATGGTCTCCAAGGGTCTGGGGCTCGAGGTGAACACGTCGGGCGTCGTCCAGGCGCCGGCCGAGCCCTACCCGTCCCTCGATATCCTCAAGATGGCGAAGGACGCCCACGTGGCGACGGTGACGATCGGGACCGACAGTCACGTCCCGACCAGCTTCGAGCAGGGCTGGGATGTCGGCGAGCAGGTGCTGCGGAGCGCCGGTCTCACCGAGATCACACTCTTCAGTCACCGCATCCGCAAGAACGTGCCACTGGCGCCCGAGCCCGAAGAAGTGGAGTAGCGGCAGCTGCAGTTCAAGCGAATCATCCCTAGCCTCTCACTCGGCGGCGACGGCGCCCTGGCCGAGACCCTGGGTTGGCTCGGATCACTTCGCGAGCCCGCCGAGGCCGCCACCGCCTACGCAGAGGCAGGCGCCGACGAGATCATCTTCGTCGCCCGGGTCACGCCGCTCGAACATCTGTGCGAGCTGGCCGAGCGCCTCGCGCCCGGCCTAGCGATCCCGCTTTTGTTCTGGACGGATCTGAGGTCCGTAGCGGAGGTCGGCGATCTGCTCGCCGCCGGTGCCGCGCGGGTCGCCGTACAGAGGGCGGCTCTCGACGACCCGGATCTCATCGCGAACCTCGCCCGCGATTTCGGGTCCGAAGCGATCGCCGTCGCCGTCACGGCCGCCGGCGCTGACGATGGCTGGAGGGTCTTCGACGGGCCCGGTGGTGTGACCAGCGAGTGGGATGCCCTGACCTGGGCCCAGGTCGTCGAGGCTCAGAACGGCGGCGCGATCATCATCGAATCGCCGGGCGGCGGCCCGCACGGGGAGCCCTACGATCTCGAGCTGCTTCGGTCGGTGAGCTCGGCTGTGGCCAGACCGGTGATCGCGGCGGGCGATGCGAATAGAATGGAAGATCTGTTCGACGCCCTGATGATCGGCGATGCCGACGCGGTCCTCGTAAGTACTATGCTGCACTCGGGCAAGGCGACCCTGAAGGAGATCAAAGGCTTCCTCTCCGAGCACGGACTCGCTGTGCAGCCTTAGAGATCCGGCCTCACGTAGCGCTGGAAGAATTCGAGGATGCGCAGCAGTCGGTCGATTCGCAGGGTGGGCTTTCCGCTGCGCGATAGGTCGTGACCCTCCCGCGGATAACGCACGTATTCCACCGGCTTCTCCAGCACCTTCAGCGTCCGGTAGAGCATCTCGGACTGTGAGACACCGGTCCGCAGGTCGCGATCCGAGTGGATGATGAGGAGCGGTGTCTCGATCTGGTGCGCGTAGGTGATGGGTGATTCGCGGCGCAGGACTTCCGCGTCCTCCCACGGGTAGGTGTTGAACTCGAAGGGCACCAGCATCCAGGCGTTCCCTTCGCCGAAGAACGTGGCCAGGTCGTAAACGCCGCGCTGGGCGACGGCGGCGGCGAAGCGGTGGTCGTTGCCGACAAGGTATGCGGTCAGGTAACCGGCGTAGCTGCCGCCGGTGACCACCATGCGCTCCTCGTCGACGATGCCGCGGGCGACGATCGTATCGACCGCGGTCAGCACGTCACGCATCGGCCCATCGCCCCAGGCGCGCTGGATCGCGTACTTGAAACCGTACCCGTACCCGCCGCTGCCCCGCGGGTTCGTGTACAGAACGAAGTACCCGTTCGCGGCGAGCAACTGGAACTCGTGCCACATGGTCCGCTCGCCGGGTCCCCACATCGAGTGGGGACCGCCGTGGATCTCGACGGCGAGCGGATACGCCTCGCCGTCGCGATAGCCGACGGGTTCGATCAACCAGCCCTGCACGCGCCGGCCATCGAAGCTCTGGTACCAGAAACCGCGGTGAGGCTGTACGAAGATCCCCGACAGCCACCCGGCGTTCAGGTCCGTGAGCCGGCGCTCGTCGTCGCCGTCGGCGTTGGCCACGTAGACCTCGGATGGGTTGGCTGGCTGGGACACGACGAATGCGAGCTTCTCCGCGGCCAGGTCGAAGGAGAGCACGCCGCGCTCGCCCGAGACCACCTGGCGGATCTGGCCGTCATGCAGCGGAGCGCGGTAGATCGGGACCGTGCCATGCACACCCGCGCTGAAGTAGATGGAGCTTCCGTCTGCGGACCAGTGATACTGGCGTGAGCTGCGGTCCAGGGGGCGGGTCACCCATTCGACGTTGCCCACGAGACCGCTCTCCAGCAGCTCGAGGACGCCGATCATCGTGTTGGCCGCCGACGGCTCGGTGGTATCGCGGGCGGCGAAGGCGATGTGGGTTCCGTTGGGTGACCAGGACGGGTTGGACACGTTGTAACCCGGTATGTCGATCATCCGGGGCTCGCCGCCCTCCGCGGCCATTATGTACAGCTCGTTCTTCAGCGAGTAGTCGGGATGCACTCCGTCCGTGATGTCGGCGATGAAGGCGATCTGGCGACCGTCGGGAGAGAACGTCGGCGCGAAGAAGTCGTAGGGGCCGTCGGTGAGCCGCCGCGGCTCGCCTCCCTCGAGGTCGATCGCGTAGATGTGATCCCAGTACTCGATCGGGTTGAGCCCGCGCTCGCCCTGGAAGTTCAGGCGCGTGATCACGGCGGGCTCTTCTTCCTCGGCGTTCTTCGCTAGCCATTTGCGGATCGCCGCCAGCGAGCCCCACATCGCTGCTTCGTCCCCGCCTTCACCCTCGGCCACTTCTCCAGCCGCCTCCTCCTCCAGCTCGCGCGTCGTCAGAGACGAGCCGAACAACAGCCAGCTACCGTCCGGCGACCAGGCCGGGTTGGAGGCGCCGTTCTCCAGGTCGGTGAGCGCCCAGGGTTCGCCGCCGTCGAGGGGGAGGATGAAGATCTGCGCGCCGTCCCCTCCACGGTTGGACACGAAAGCGATCTTCGATCCGTCCGGCGACCATACGGGATCGCGGTCGCGGACCGCGCCGCGGGTCAACTGTCGTACCTGCCCGTCGTTCACGCCGGCGAGCCAGAGGTGACTGTGGTAGGCGTCAGCAGCCGAGTCAATTTGGGTCACGACGAACGCGACTCGCGCACCGTCCGGCGATATGGCGACGTTGCCCGCCGTGCGAATCCTATAGAGATCGTTCGCCTGGATCGGGCGTCTGTCCTGGGCGGTCGCCTGGTGCGCTGTGGCGAGGGTGGCTGCGATTAGCAGGCAGGCGGCTGCGGGGAAGCGGCTACCGAACGAGGTTGGGGTGCTCCACGACATCGGAACCTCTGTGTCAAGAATCCACCAGACAGGCTCGAATCGGCTCAGCCGATGGAACGCGCGCGGGGGAGGAGCGAATTGTTACAGCCTGCCGCTCGGTCCGTCGATCGGGCAGTAGATGTTCAGGTGACCGCAGCGGCTGCAGTGCCATCCAACCCACTCGGGCGGCAGGGCGGCATCACTGCGGCGCAACGACCGGAAGCGCAGATGATGGCCGCTGCGGCCGAGGAACACGTGACAACCCGGCAGCTGGCAACGGACCCGGTAGCCCGGCGTGATCTCCTGCGGGTAGAGCCACTCCCGGAGCGAAACGGTCGTCTGGTTAAGGCGATCCCTTATCATCGCGTCGTAAATGTAGGGTGGCCAC
>JBDHHM010000173.1:0-5302 GCA_039589355.1 Gemmatimonadota bacterium
GCTGGTCGACCAGTCCGGGGAAGGGCAGGCGGTCCTTTCCTTCATGAGCCACATGAACCAGGTGGGTCAGACGGGCTCGACACCGCGCCATCCCAAAGGGCTGGCCACCTGCTGCCACGGTGAGGAGCCTCACGTGGTCGGCTGGCGATTCATCAAAGAGCGCCGCGCCGTGAACCTCGACCCCGGCTGCGGATGGGCGCAGGGCAAGGCCGACGTACTCTACGTCGCCGACGCTTTCGAGGTGATGGCCAGAGTGAACGAGCTTCTGAACAGTTGAGCGCGGTTGGCGGTCACCCACCCATTGTTGGGCGTCGGGGCGGGTTGTCGGGGGAGGCCGGAGCGAGACGATCGGCCCGACGCCAATCCCTACGGCGTCCAGACCAGCTCGGCGGTGTCGCCCGCCATCCAGGCGCGCCAGACGATCTCCAGCTCGTCGAGCGGGTCGTAGGCGACGGGCGCCTCCATGGCCCAGTCGACCCACCAGCCCTCGTCGATGACCCGCCCGCTCTCGGCCAGGTAGTAGAAGAGGGTGTCGGTCCCGTTCCAATCGCCCACCAGCGCGACGAAATAGACCGTGTCCGGCGCGATGCCGTCGCTCCAGTCGTAGTAGTCGACGTTGACGCCCGGCGGTACGTCGGGGAAGTAGTCCGGGTCTTCAGGTGTGTCGTAGCAGGCGGCCAGCAGCGCCAGCAAACATAGTGCGATCCTGTACATGCTTCGTACTTGTTCCTCGAGAACGGGCAGGGAGGGGGGCGCGCGCGCTTCTCTATACTGATACACGCCGGGCCCTCAGGCGGTCCGCGGCCTAGTACAGAGCTACCAGTACGTAACTCCGAAGCATCTCGTACGCCTGGCTTGCCAGGTGGTTGTCGTTCCAGCCGGTGAATACCACGACCAGGTCCAGCTCCGGCAGCACGTATATATACTGGCCGCCGCGTCCGCGGGCGCTGTAACCTTCGATGAGCTGCCCACCGTGCCCGTGGTAGCTGAGCCACCACTGGTAGCCGTAATCCATCAGGGGCGCGTGCTGCTGCACGGACTCGTTGACCCAGCCCTCGCTCACGACCTGCTCGTCGCCCCAGCGACCGCCGTTCAGGTAGAGCAGCCCGAACTTGGCCATGTCACGCGGCCGCAGCCAGAGTCCGCCGCCCGCCTGGAACGTGCCGTCGGGATAGCTATACCAGTAATAGTCGGTGATCCCCAGCGGCCCGAAGAGGTACTGCTCAGCGAAGCTGTTGGTTGTGAGGCCCGTCGCGTTGTGGACGATGCGGCCGAGCGTGATCGACATGCCGCTGTTGTATTGGAACGTCGTGCCGGGCGGTGCCACGATGGGCAGTTCCAGCGCGTATCTCACTGGGTCCGAGCTCAAGGCCAACGCTACATGCGTGTTGCGAATATCGTCATATGGGTAGGTCCACTCGTCCCAATACAGCCCCGCCGTCATCGCCAGCAGGTGCTTGATGCGTATGCTGTCCCGCTCCGAACCCTCGAATACGTCGGCGTATTCCGGCAGGTAAGTAGAGATCTTGTCGTCCACACTGCCGATGTGACCCTGGTCCATCGCGATGCCGACGAGCGCTGAGGTGTAGCTCTTCGTCACCGAATGCAGCGAGTGCAGGCTGTCCTTGTCGAACCGAGTATAAGGCCGGTTGAAGCTCGCGCCCGGGAAATACTCGTCCAGAACGAGCACCCCGTCCTTGACGATCAGCACGCTGTGGATGTTGACGTACGTTCCGTCGTTGATCCGCTCGACGAGGCTGGTGATGTCCGTCACGTCGAGTCCGTGGTCGCTCAGGTGGCCGGTCACCAGGCCGTCATCGGTCTGCTCCGGCACCTCGTAGACGTAAGACGGCGGACGGTTGTAGCCGCTTCCGGTCGGCTGCCCGTCGCCACAGGCGACGATACCTGCTACGACCGTGAGTCCTACAAGCGAATGCAGTGCCCTAGCCATGATCCGGCTCCTTATTCGATTGCCGGCAGCACGTATCGGCGCATCATCTCGTCGTATGTCAGCAGCGGTCCTTCCCAATAGGAACCGCCGGTGAACACAGCTACCATATTGTATTCAGGTACCACGATGATGGCCTGCTCTCCCCATCCCGACGCGGCGTAGGCACCGGCGCCGTATTGCGCAGTCATGGGCCACCACCCATAGCTGTATCCCTGATGGCCATGCCACGGGTCCGTGAAGGTGAAGTACCGCGACGCAGAGGCCTCGACCCATTCGGGTGGCAGGAGCTGCTCGCCGTCCCAGACCCCGTCCTGCAGGTAAAGTTGGCCGAGCTTGGCCATATCACGTGGACGCAGGCTGACATCGCCGGACGTGTAGACGAAGTCCGGCCTCATGAAGTACCAGGAGAAATCCGTGATACCCAATGGTGTAAACAGGTACTCCTCGGAGAATCGATCCAGACGCAGGTCGCCGGCCCGGCTGGTGACTTCACCCAGGACGTTTGTCAGACCGCCATTGTAATTGAACTGCGTTCCGGGGTCTGCCACGATCGGTCTCTCCAGAACGAATCGCAGGAGGTCGCCATCGAAATTGAACCACCTCGTGAGGTCATTTCTCATGTCGCCGATCGGGTAGGTGTGCTCGTCCCATTGCAGACCGGCGGACATGGTCACCAGGTGTTCCAGCGTGAGCTCGCTCTTCTGGCCGACATTCAGATCAGCCAACTCGGGGAAGAAGTCGAATACGCTCTCCTCGACGCCTGCTATGAAACCCTGGCCAATCGCGATCCCCAACAGTGTCGCCGTGACGCTTTTGGCGACGGAGGACAGACAGTGTTTCCTCTCTCTGTGGTACGTCACCGGCACCTCGCCGTACGTTGGGTGCGTAAGTCCGGCGAAGTACTCCTCGAACACGAGTCTGCCATCCACAACAATCACGATGCCGTGCACCAGGTGTCCTGGATTGTCGCGCAACCTGTTCATCAGGCTCTCGAAGGAAGCCTGATCCATCCCCACGTCAGCCAGTGACGCGGTCTCCCAACCGTCGTCCGTCTGCTCTGGAACCCTGTAGACGTAGTCGGGAGGAGGGTTAGAATCGGTTGGCTCGCTCCCTTCGCCGCAGGCACATATAACAGCGATGGCCGTGAGAGCGAGGGCCCGTTGTGCTCTAAGGAAAGCGGCGTGATCTATGAACGCACCCATGACTATGGTCCCTCGGTCTATGGCACGAAGACGGCGCCCGCCGCTTCAGCCTGCAGCTGGGCGGTTTGGGAGAGTAGGGGCTGTAGTATGTGTGTCTCCACAAGGTCGTAGGCGTAGCTTATCGACTCGTCGTAGTTCCCACCCGTGAGTACGACGACCAGGTCCAGGTCCGGCAGCACGAACACGAACTGCCCTCCATAACCGATCCCGACGAACGAGTTGATCGTCTGATCGTCGACCTCCAACGAGATGCGCCACCATTGATATCCGTAACAACAGTATTGTGTATGTCGCCGCACCGATTCGCTCACCCAACCCTCGCTCACGACCTGCACGACCCCCCAGCTGCCTCCGTTCAGGTAGAGTTGTCCGAACTTCGCCATGTCACGGGGGCGCAGCGACAGGCCGCCTCCCGTGTTCAGCGTCACGCCGTCGTTCGCCAAGGTCCACGAGTAGTCGGTAATGCCGAGCGGCGCGAACAGATGATCCTCGGCAAACAGGTCCGCACGCTCGCCGGTTGCGTTCTCCACGATTCTCCCCAGCGTGAGCGAGAGGCCGCTGTTGTACGCGAACTCGATTCCAGGATCCGCCGCCACCGGCCGCTCCAGCGTGTACCTGATCGGGTCGGGACTCCGCCTCATCCAGTAATGGCTGTTGTTGGGGTCGCCGTACGGGTACGTCAGCTCGTCCCATTCCAGCCCCGCCGACATCGTCAGCAGATCGTGCAGCAGCAACCGGTCCTTGTCCGGATCCACGAAGATGTCGGCGTACTCGGGTAGAAAGTCCGAGATCTGCTGATCGACGCCGCTGATCAGGCCATCGTCGATTGCGATCCCGATCAGTGCGGCGTTCACGCTCTTCGTCACCGAGAAGCATTGGTGCAGGGTCTCACGGTCGTACGACACGTACGAGCCGGCCGAGTTATATCCCGGGAAGTACTCTTCCAGGAGCAGCACGCCGTCTCGGGCGATGAGCACGGAGTGGACGTTGGGGTACGAGCCGTCTTCGACCAGCGCCACCAACTCGCGGATCGGCTCCAGGTCGAACCCATAGTCGGAAAGGTGACCCGCCTCCCAGCCGTCGCCGGTCTCCTCCGGGACGGCGTACCGGTAGGCGCCGTCGACATCGGAAGGCGAGTCGCTGCAGGCCATGGCGGCCGCGGCGACGATGAGGGGGATGAGCCCGCGCAGGCCCAGGAGACGGGGAATTCGCGCTGGGGACGCTGCCATGACCGGTGCCTCCGTTACGCGTGACCGCGGCTGTCGGACTATGAGGAACACTACGAATCAAGGGAGTGTAGAGATTCGCTCGTCGGCCGCTGCAACGATTTTAGGGTTTGACGCGTCATATAGGGTAGAGGGGACAATAAAGAGAGAGAAGCAGGGGGTCGCGAAGGCCGGCCCGAGTGACGGAAGTCGTTAATGGGGAAGGCGTTACGGTGGTGACTATGTCGATAGATCGTCGAAACTCGGTACTGGCGAAGGCGCGGGCCGCGGTCCGTAGCGCCTTCAAGTACCTGACCTGGACGGCCTTCCTGTCGTAACGGGATACTGAAGTAGCCCCCGTCGTAACCGGCGCGGGGATCGGGGCAGGCGGCCTTAAGGAGGAGGCAGCCAGATGAGCCGTCAGCCCCGCTCCCCGCGCCGTTTTTCTTACCGCCCGCTTCTATATCCGGAACAGGTACTGGAACTTGGCGAAGAACTGACGCTCGGTCTGTGTAAAGCCGCTGGGCTCGGTGTGGTCCAGGTAGCCGTGCGTCGAGCCGATGTAGAACATGCTGAACGGGTTCAGCCGGTACGTTATCAGCGGCTCGAAGCTGAGGGCCTTGTTGAAGTCGTCGTACTGCACGACCAGCCGCACGAAGAACTCGCGGGTGAACTGGAAGACCGTACGGGCGCGCAGGATGTAGCCGCTGAAGTACTCCTCCCCGCTGTCACGGTCGTGCAGCTCCGAGTAGGTGAGCGATGGCTGGATGACCCAGCGCGTCAGTGGCTTGAGCTCGAACCACGCTTCGATGTCCGTTCCTACCCCTGGCGCCGGCGGGTCGGTGAAGCGGGCGATCCTGTCGCCGTGTTGGACAACCAGCCCGGGGCGGAAGAGCTCGCTGAAACCCGATTCCACGACGATCGTCCATGCGCGCTGGCCTTCG
>JBDHHM010000174.1:0-8469 GCA_039589355.1 Gemmatimonadota bacterium
CGCTGCGTGCACCCTGCGGTAGAACTCCGTGATATCGGAATGACTCGCCTCGAGATCGAAGGCGTTGGCAATTGGAACGTCGCCCATGTCGGCCACACGACACAGCTCGTACGGGTTGACCCTCGTGACGTGATGGACGGCCCGCATCAGGCTGGACATATTGCGGATCTCGCGCGGACCGTGACGCTGGCCGGGGCGGTTCTCCGCGCCGCCGTCGAAGGGCACACCGATGAGTGCTATATCCAGCATCGAGGGGTCATGGACGAGCGGCGTGCGCATGAAGGTCGCTACCCCACTGTAGCGCGGCGTAGACATCAGTGAACCTCTCTCGGGAATCACCACCTGGCGGCGTGATATCCTTCCCTGTTGAGCTCGATCTTGTATAAGCTCGTGCCGGCAGTGATGTACAGTGTCTTGCTGGTCGGTCCGCGCCCGAAAGTCACATTGCTGGGTGACTCGGGAGTCGGGATCAGCGCCAGCTCCTGGCCATCCGGCGAATACACGTAGATCCCTGGCGTCTGCGCCGGTCGTGCGAGATAGAGGTGGCCTTCCACATCGATTGCCATGCCGTCTGGACCGGCATCCGGTGCGAAGTCGATGACAACTCTACGGGAGGTAACACTGCCATCTTCTGCAAGGTCGTACGCGAGTAGGCCATGGAGGGTGAACTTGGTCGGGTAGTCTACACTTGCCACATATAGCGTCCGTTGATCCGGCGAGACCAGGATGCCATTCGGCGTGCCCGCGTCGGTTATAATCAACGAGACGGTCCCATCAGGGTCGATACGGTATACGCCCATGAAGGGTTGCTCGACGGGCTCGTGCCCCATGTACCGTGGGTCCGTGAAGTAGATGCGGCCTCGCTCATCGATAGCGAGATCGTTCGGGGCGTTAAAGGGCCTGCCGTTGTAGAGGCCCGCGATGATTTCACTCTTGCCGGTCATCATATCGGTACGGATCACACATCGGCCCCCAAAATCCGCTCCTTCCGCCACCACCATCCTGCCTCGTGCGTCGAATATTATCCCGTTGGCCATTCCGCTCGGTGACCGGAATATCGTCGTTCGGCCGGACGATGGATCATACCGCCAGATGTGGCCGGCCTGCATTCCTGAGTTGGCCGTAGATGTGATGTCGCTGAAGTAGACGAATCCATCTGGACCGACAGCAGGCCCCTCCGTGAAGAAACCGCCGTCGAACAACAGCTCGAGCTGGGCAGCCTCGGGAACGATTGGCGCCGACACCTCTTGCGCCAACAAGGGTCGCGGCCACGTCCAGCAGGCAAGAGCCGTAACGACGATAGCAAGGGCAGTTCTCCATCGACTCGAGACATGATAGCGCATGGTATCACCTCACTACGTAGTCGACCGTCCGGTCTTGCTTCCACCAGGAGTCCGGAGCTGCTGCGTACCCGGCCAGCGGCATGGCAGCGTAATAGCAATAGTCATTCGCTTTCTGGATTGATTTCCCGACTGAAAGATAGGTGCCGGTACCGCCGCCAGGCCAGCGACGCGCACCTCGGAGCCAGGGTAGGGGCCTGGGCGAAATCGCGGCCTCAGGCGGTCGTCGCGGCCGCCGCCATGGCGTCCCAGAACATCAACTCGTAGGCCTGGAAGAGACGCGCGCTACGATGGAGCCGCGCCGGGTCCTCACCGCTGTCGAGCCCGTTCTGGATGATCGCCAGCGCGACGTCCTCGAACGACGGCATGTTCGCGAACGCATCTAGGAAGGCGGTTTCTTCCTCGGCGAATCCGTAGCTCTCTCGCAGCGCGGCGCTCATCCGGCCGCAGTTGTGCCCCCAGGCCGCGAAGTTGACGAGGATCCCGATGACGAACTCGGCGGCGGTAGCGTAGAGCGCCTGCCAGGCCATGAAGGTCGTGTAGGCGAAGCCCTCGGCGGAGGGCTCGTACGCTTTCAGCTCGTCCTCGCTCATATCCAGCTTGCGGGCCATAATCAGCAGGCCGTCCAGCCCCATCCGCTCGCCGTCGAGGATCCCCATCAGGAAATCGCGGCTCGGTGCATCGCCGAATCGCTGGACCAACAGGGCGAGTGAGCGTAGGTCGCTGGTGATGATGTGATACTGATGGCCGGGGAAGGCGCGGAGCGCATCGAGCGAGACATTCCCCTTCATCAGCGCGTCGGGATAGAGATGCTCGCGGATGTAGTCGTCGATATCGGCAAGCTCCTGTCGGACGCTCTGAACTAGTTGTGCTGCGTCGGTCATGTCGTGTCACCCAGCTGCGTGTATTCGTGCAAGGCCGCCCACCAGTTGCCAATATTCGAAGATGCGCATCAGCGCGGGACGGCGACAGGGCGGCGGCGCTGAGCCTTGCAGCGGCGCGGTGGCGACGTCGGGACGGCCCCGTGCATCTAATAGGGACAGAGCGGTCGCGTGCTGGTGAAACCGCCGGCGCTCATCTTATAGTGCGTCTTCGTCCACCCGCAGCAGGAAAGGGAGTCCATGTCCAGACGTGCGTCGCTCTCCGTGGCAGTCTGTACCTTCGTCGCGTTCGTCGGTCGAGCCGCCGCACAGGAGCCGCCGTGGGACGCAGTGGCGGCGATCCAAGAGGCCCACGAGAAGGTCGTCGAGTTGGGACTCATGGGGCCCGACTCCATCTGGCCCGGCTTCAGGCCCGATACGATCCCCGTCCTCTACGTCTTCCCGGAGCGCGGCACGCTGCTCATGGGCTGGCGCGGCGCTCTGCCCGACGGGTTCGAGCGAGATGAGCGAATCGAGGGCGCCGGCTGGCAGCCCGAGGCGGCGCGTGGCGCGGCAAGCACCGGCACGCAGCTCGAGGGGCGAGGGACCGCGCAGGTTGTAGTGGACGAGCCGGACCTGGCAAGCCTCGTCGGCGTGACCGTCCACGAAGGTTTCCACGTCTTCCAGGGCAGCGTGGGTCGGGAGGGGAAGCGCTTCGGCCAGGGCGAGAACTCGTTCCTGGTGAGCAGCTACCCGATCTTCGACGCGGATAACGAGGCGGCGTTCGCCCTCGAGGGACGATTGCTGGCGGCTGGGCTGGCGCAGCGCTCGGATGACGAGGCATTCACGCTCGCCCTGCAGTTCGTCGCCGTTCGCGAAGGGCGCCACCGGAGGCTCGAGGCCGAGCTGGTCGAGTTCGAGAAATTGGCCGAGCTCAACGAAGGATTGGCCCAGTACGCTGGGCTGCGTGCGGTCATGATGCTCGGGCACGACCCGACCTACGAATCGAGTGCCGCCGGCGAGGCCGAGCGCATCCTCGGCGATCTCGACGGGCTGATCACCGACACGAGCCGCTCGTTCCGCCTGCGCTTCTACAGCACCGGCCCCGCCATGTCGCTCATCCTCGATCGGCTGGCCGACTTCGACTGGAAAACCTGGATGATACAGGAGAACGCCACACTGCAGGACGCCCTGGCCGAGGTCGTCGGCTTCTGGGAGCGGCAGCGCGCCTGGCAGGCGGAGGCGTACTTGGACCACGGTGGCCCGGAGCTGGCCGCGCTTGCCGCGCGCTCGGTGAATGAGCACCGCGAGCTGCGCCGGGCACAGGTGGAGGACGCGCTTGCGCAGCCCGGCGTTCGGCTGGTCATCCTCGGCGACGCGCTGGGCTACATCGGGATGTGCGGGATCGACCCGCAGAACCTGCTGCAGGTCGACGAAGGCGTGCTGTTACACACCCGCTGGTTCGTCGCCTGCGCTGGTAGCGAGCTGCACGCCGAATTCACCACGCCCGTCCTACAAGATCAGGCGAACAGTAGGCTGGAAGCTGTCGTGGGCTCGACGGGCGAGGTGAAGGTCACGGTAGGCGGCGAGCCGCTCGAGTTCGGTGACGGTCGCATGGAGGGAGCGTCGGACGTGCGGGTCGAAGCGCCGGGCGTAACGTTGAGCGCCCCGCTGGCCGACATCGAGATGGAGGGCACGGTCCTCACTATCCGTCCGCTACGCCAGTAATTCAGGCTAGCTGCTCCAGCTGGTCGGCCAGCAGGTGCAGGTACTCGCGAAGCACCTCCTCCGGCTGGTCCTGGTTGAGGATATCGCGCACCTGCTGGACGGGGTCGGCGAGCTCGAGGCGGATCTCCTCGATCAACGTGCCTATCTCTTCGCGCGAGCGCTCTTCTGCGACAGTGGCGGCCACCCGCTCCGCCTCGGCCGGCGGGTCCGGCGCGAAGATCACGTAGTAGAGGACGTGGCTGATCGGACTACTCCAGCGATCGTGCAGCGTCGTCATGCCGGGAGACCTGGTGAACCTCCGTTCACACCGGGGACACTTGAAGAACTCATACCCGTCAGCGGAATCGGTGTGCGTCAGCCTGACATCCTCGCAGCGAAGGCAGAAATGCTCGGCCGGTTCGTGTCCCATAGTCTAGGCTGGCTATTCACCATCCGCGGGTGGAGGCAAATGCCCCAGCTGCGTCAGGATCGCCAGGTTGTCCCATTCGACCCACAACTCGGCGATCTTCCCGTTCTCCAGCCGGATTACGCTGAGGAACTTGCTGTCCACATCTTGCGTCCCTGTGAACGACCCATAGGTGGCTACCATGTCTCCCTCGGCGACCATGATGTCGATCGTAACACGTGCGTCCGAGAAGACCGAGCTCGATGCCTGGTAGAAGCGCACGAAGTCCTCACGACTCCGGATCTCAACGTCGGGCGTTGCCTGACAGTGCCGCACGACATCCGGTGCCAGTAGCTCGTTCAGCAGCTCGATATCTCCGTTGTTCTGGGCCTCGGCGAAGCGGCGCACGACCTCCTTGTTCGTCTCCAGCTGGGCGTCGGAGGAAGGGGCGCAGCCGCTGATCACAGCCAGGAGGGTTGCCACGAGAAGTTGATATGTGCAGCGCATTGTCACGTCCTACGGGCTGAGATTGACATTCCGCATCAGTGTTATGAAGCGCGGGTCGTCGCGCAGGAAGTCGTATGCAGAATCCCTGAGGAGCAGGATTCCCGAGTCGCGGCGCTCGTAGGCACGCTCCAGCTCCTCGAGAGTTCTATCCCGCAGGCCGGCGAGCGAATAGAAATCGAAGAGGCGGCCGCGGCCGGCCAGGGCGGCCTCGATATCGGGAGTCATCGTGCCCGGCCGCCCGGTACTGTCATACTCGACCACGAGGTCGACCAGGCGGTGTGCTGTCTCCGGAGCGCCACCGGTCAGCTGGAAGTTGCGGGCGAGGGCGTTGCGAGCTTCATCGAACCTGCGTGTCCAGAGAAGCGATTCTGCAAGCCAGGCCCAGGTTGGCGGGAAATCCGAGCTCAATTCGAGCGTTCGCTCGTATTGGGATATAGCGGCGTCGTATTGGCCCGCCCACCTGAGCGTCTGTCCCAGGTTCTGGTTGATGATGACCGAGAGCGGATCCAGCTGCAGAGCCCGCCCGGCCGCGGCCAGGGCCTCTTCGTGCCGGCCGAGCACCGAGAGTGCCAACGAGTACCAATGGTGCGCCGTCGCGTACGCGGGACTCAGCTCGATGGCCTGTATGAGCTGCCCTTCGGCGCCGTCCCAGTCGTAGTGTCCCCACATCCTGACGCCGCCGAGCGAGGCGTGTGCCTCGGCGAGCGTCGGGTCGAGCGAGAGTGCTCTGCGCGCCGCCGATTCGGCCTCGCGATACATCGCCCTCGAGTCGACATCCCGCAAATAGATCGGCAGCAACAGGTAGGCGTCCGCCAGTCCGGCGTAGGCGTGGGCGAAAGTGGAGTCGAGTTCCGTAGCCCGCTGGAAATGCTGAATGGCGGTCGAGAATCCAGCCGGCGTCCGCTTGTTCCACTCGAACCTGCCCCGGAAATACTCGTCGTGCGCCTCGAGGTTGAGTGTCGGCGGCGTCTCTATCCTCGCCTTCTCCTCCGCGGAAAGCTCGCCCGTCAGCGCCCCGGTTATGCGCAATGCCAGATCGCTCTGAATCTCGAACAGGTCGCCGGCAGTGAGATCGCGGTCGTATTCCTCGGCCCAGAGGTGCGCATCTCTCGCGGCATCGATCAGCTGTACCGTGAGACGAACCCGTTCCGCCGCTTTCCGGGCACTACCCTCGAGGATGAAATCCACACCGAGCTGGGCCGCGATCTCGCGAGCTGGCGGCGGCTGTTCACGGTACTGCATCGTCGACGTTCGAGAGATCACGATTATCCCCGAGACCTTCTGGAGCTGCGTGATGATCTCCTCCTGCATTCCGTCGGCGAAGTACGCGTCCTCCGGATTCGGGCTGATGTTGTCGAAGGGGAGGACCGCGATGGCCGGCAGCAGCCGCTCGGGCTCAGCAGGGCCGGCAGACGCGGGGGGAGTTGCAGCCTCTTCCGTCGGAGCCAGGACCGTGACGATAACCCCGGCGACGGCGAGCAGGCCTGCGATAATCAGCAACTCCGGCCCGCTGACTCGCTGGCGGCCCTTTTCACCGTGGTACCAGGCGAGGACCAGGATGATGAAGAAGCCGATACCGAGGAGGAGGTGGACGCCCCTTTGGAAAGTGGGAGACAGGTTCCACGGCCCGGCCAGTACCTCGGTGGCCTCGAAGATCAGCCACGCCCCTGCCAGATAGGCCAGGGCCCATTGTGCGAGCTTTCGCTCTCGGAGACGGGGCAGGAGAGAGCTCATGAGTTTGCGTCTAGAGGTTCAACCTCCGCGCCGAAAGATAGTAGGCGGTACGACCGCGAGGCCAGCGAGAGCTGGAACGGGTTGGGGATCGGCACTTTTGGGGGTTCAATCGAGGGTGTACTCGACCGGTGGTCCTGCCTTCCGTTTATAGACGAGTTTGGATTCGCCCGGGTCCCCGGCGCTATGCGTCTTGATCTCGAAAACCATCCCTGCCTTCGGGACGCACTTCATCTCGATGCGGTCGCCGCGCGAGAGCTGCTTCGTGGTCTTTGGGTCTAAGTAGTACCAGTTACCTGCTACCCGTATCGAGTAGCTGTTCAGATGCTTGAAGCCTCCGGCTTCGAACCGGGGCACGTTGACCTTCTCGACCGTGGCATCGGAAAGGTGAGTGATCCCTTTCTTGAGTGCGCGCTTGAGGTAGTAGATCTCGCGTTCCTCACCCAGGAGCACGATGCCGGACACGATGGGAGGAAGACCGTACAGCACGAATTTCCAGAGTAGCTGGATGAAGCTCGACAACCCATCGAACTTGGGGATCACGAGCCAGAACACGAAAGGCAGGCCGAGTCCCAGCACGAAATACAGATAGTACTCTCCTCGCGTGTCTTTGATGCTCTGCTCTATCGCGTTTCTCTCGTCGGTCCCGGGTGGGTAGAGGTGTTCGGCGGTTCGCATGGCCACCTCCTGTTCAGCTTTTCGAAGATACCGGTGAGAGGGTGCGCAAGACCAGTCGGACTCCGGGGTTGCGTTCCGCCCCCGTCGGTACTTATTGAACTCTCCTCACGCCCAGCCCTTAAAGCTCTGGAGGTGCCGATGATTCGCACGGCCGATATGCGCGCCCTACCGTTCCTGGCTTTCATCGCGGTGACATTGGCCCTCGGGTCGTTACCCTCGCGGGGTGCCGCGCAGAGCGGCTCGGAGATTCCGCCGCCCCTGGAACTCGTAGCCCCCGGCCTCGTGTCCACGGAGGGTGGCGAGGCCTTTCCGGCGATGCCCCCGGACGGTATGGCGCTGTACTTCGCGACCCATGAGCGCGGTTGGACGGGCTTCAACATCGTAGTCGCCGCTCTCGTCGAAGGAAGCTGGGGCCGGCCCCAGACCGCTCCCTTTAACTCGAGCTACAACGACCGGGCTCCCTCTCTTTCGCCGGACGGACGGGAGCTCTTCTTTTCGTCCGACCGGCCGCTTCCGGGTGCGATTGGCCGTGGAGGTGACTTCAACCTCTGGGTGGTCCGGCTGGTCGAGGAGGGTAGCTGGTCAGAGCCTCAAGCCGTTCCCGGCGTCAACTCGAGAGGGAACGATTTCCATTCGGCAGTGACGACCGACGGGACGCTGTACTTCTCCTCCGATCGACCCGGCGGGCACGGGCAGTACGACCTTTACCGGGCGGAGCGCACCGCCGACGGTTACGCTGAGCCGGTGAATCTCGGACCGCCGATCAACACGGCTGGCGAGGAGACGGACGTCTTCGTCAGTCCGGATGACGGCTACCTGATTCTCGTGGCTACGGAGCGTGAAGGAGGCTTCGGAGGCGACGATCTGTGGCTGAGTCTCCATACGGATGGTGACTGGAGCTCGCCGGTGAATCTCGGCGAGCCGGTGAACTCCGATGCGTACGAGTATGGACCCTTCATCTCGCCCGACGGCCGATTCCTCTACTTGACCACGCACCGGCGCGGCCTGGGTGACATCGTACGTGTTGACGTCAGCGCCGTCCCGAGCCTGGCGCAGGGGAGGTCCCGATGATTCGTGCGGACGATAAAAGCGGCCACTTCATCGACCGACGCGCCTTCCTGCGCACGGCGGCCCTGAGCGCCGCCGCCCTCGCGTTACCGACGCGGCTCATCGCCGACCCCTACGCGCCGCTCGCACCGCGACGCCGCGCCCGGCCGGTGCGGGTTCGCGGGCAGGTGCG
>JBDHHM010000175.1:0-9378 GCA_039589355.1 Gemmatimonadota bacterium
GCAGACCCACGTGTTTCTGTCTGTGACCAGCGGATCGTCTGGGTTACAGGCCTGCAGGTCGTTGCGGTTCGCCAGCAGGGTAAGCGGGCCCAGCAGGTTCTGACCGAAGCCACGTACGGTGAAAGCTCCCCCTGCGTACTGGCGCTTCAGTGGGTGCGTCACCGGCTCGGCGGTCGACGTATCGGTTGCCGTGCTGAGCTCCACGCCCTCGAGGCCCGAGCCGATCGGACGCACCAGACCGGCGCGCACCCGCAGCCCCAGAACGTTGCGGCCGAGACGCTGGAACCAGCTGAACTCGCCCTGCGCCCTGTAATAAGCCCACTCGGACCCCGTGAGTCGGGATGCAGTCTCAGCTTCGATCGTGAACCGGTAGCCGCGCGTCGGGTTGAGGACGACATCGGTTCTGCTCTGGGCAAACGTGACCGCGACCCACGAGAGCCAGCGCGGTTGCTCCAGCACCGCTATATCTTCCGGCTGACAGATGAGGAAATTGGCGCAAAACAGGAAGTCGGCACTCCCCTCCTCCAGGCTGTCGCGCCCCGCGCGATATGTTCCTACGAGAGCGGTCCCGGGAGAGATCTCCCGGCTCAGCCTTACGTCGCCTCCGTAGCTGACACGCGCGTAGATCCCCGGCAGGCTCTGTCTTTCGCCGAACACGCCAAGGTGCAACCAGTTCTCCGTACCAAGGAACCACGGTTGCCGGAAGTCGGCCCGCAACCTCCAGTTGACCTTGTTGTACGGATTGGTCTCGAGCTCACTCCCGCGCTGGACACCGGCCTGCGTACATGGGAAGCGCCGGGCGAGGGTGGCGGTACCCAGGTTCGACAGGACGGCGCTCAGCTCGAGAGTGCGCGTACCGCTGAAGAGATTGCGATGGCTCCAACCCGCTTCGACCTGGAAACACTCGGTCGTCGACAGCCCGAACCCGAATTGAACTCCACGCATCTTCGCTTCGTTGACCTGCACCTGGATGTCTATCGTCGAGTCCGGGCTCGTCGGCCGCCGGGTTATGGCGACGTAGTCGAATAGAACGAGTGAGTAGAGTGTGCGCTGGCTGCGAACGATCTCGTCTTCGTCGTACACGTCGCCTGTACTAAAGGTCAACAAGCGCTTCACATCTTCGGGATCGACCTCCAAGGTTCCGATGACTTCGATCTCCCCGATCCGCGACCGTGGTCCGGGTACCGCCTGTAGCGCGACATACGCCGCGAGCGTGTCTGTGCTCGGAATGGTCGCCTCGACAAGCACGACAGCATCCGCATATCCACGCCTTCGAAGCTCTCGCTCGATTCGTTCCCGCGATGCCGTGAGGTCCACCTCGCTGAAGGGTCGCTCCGGCTTCAAGTCAAGATCGGAAATGATCGCCTCGGCGGCGCCGATATCCTCGAGCCCGTGAACCTGCAGGTCGTGCACAATGACCGGCTCGCCCTCATCGATCCGGAAGGCAATGTCGACGAAGTCGTTCTGGCGGATAACCGTGGTATCGACCTGGGCGTTCCGAAAACCGCGCCGGTAGTAGAAGACCCTTATACGGGCGATGTCGGTTCTGAGCTCCCGCGCGTCGAGGCGCTCCGTGCGTATGAACGCGTTCCAGCCGATCCAGCAGAGCGGGCTGAGCAGCACCGATTTGCAGCCACTATCGCGGGTGGCTATGGCCCGTTCGATCTCACTGTCACTGAAAGCGGTGTTGCCGCTGAAGCGGATCTTGCGAACGACCGGAAGTGTATCGCGGGCGGTCACCTGGGCTGCGGCAGGATCCGCAGTCAGCAAGCCGGCGGCGATGGCGAGGACGGCCGCCAAGCGCAAGCCCAGCCGGGGTGTGTCAGGCAACCGAGCCGAGCTCGGAGCCGATTCCCGGTCCGCTGGCGGCATCGAAGTAACCTTTGGTCCCGCGCGGGAAGACGTGCTTGCTCATCGGCATGAATCGAGCGCGGTCGCCGACCCAAGCGTGATGTGCGACGCGGATCTCGTGGTCGTCGATCTGGATCAGGTTGAACGTATTCTTGAAGCGCTCGCGGCCGCGACCGCGGCTCGATGTCGTCGTGCCGCACTGGACGATCGCGATCCCGCGGCGCCGCAGATCGCCTGGAAAGAAGTCGAGCGAGCTGCCGATGTAAGAGCGGTGCATATGACCGGCGAGAACCAGATCGACCTCATACTCGGTGAATCGCCGCAGCGCACGCCGCGCGAGGGGCATCACGTTGCCACCCACGAAGTCGGGCGGCGGCGCCAGGTGGTGGTGGGTGACGACGATCCGGGCGAGCGAATCGTTCGCCCCGTCGAAGGCCCGGCCGGCGAAATCGAGTTGCGAGCGACGAAATCGGCCGTTTGTTAGCGTCGCGCGCCTGCTCGAGTTGAGGGCTACGATGCGGAGCCCAGCCACGTCGGTGACCGTGTTGAGCTCATCGCAGATATAGCGGTGGTAGTTGGCGTACGGAAAGAGGATCCGTTCCCAGAACCGGTAAAACGGAACGTCGTGATTGCCCGGCGTGACCACAACAGGCGCAGCGAAGCGTTCCAGGTACTCCGCGGCCGACTCGAACTCGATCGCCTTAGCACGCTGCGTCAGGTCGCCCGAAACGACCACGACATCCGGCACGAGGTCACGGGCATGCTCGACAACCGCCTCGGCCACGTCCGGCCGGAAGGCCTGGCCGAAATGCAGATCTGAGAGGTGTAGCAGCGTCGCCAAGAGTACCTACCTCCCGAGCAGGTTACTACGCCGCCGGCGCCGGTTCGCCCCGGTCGCGCCTCAGCGCAAAGAGCCCGTAAGTGCCTGCCGCGATGATTACCAGGCTAATCACCTGGGCCATAGTGAGCGGTCCGAAGAATCGATCGTCCTTGGCGCGGAAGATCTCGACGAACGCCCGCTCGAGGCCCGCGAGTACCAGGTAGAGCATGAACAACCAGCCGGCCCGGTGCGGGTGGCGACGCAGCCGCCAGAGCACCGCCAGGACGATCATCATGATGGCCGTCTCGTACAGCTGGGTCGGGTGCACGCGCAGCACCTCCCAATCTGGAACCGTTTCCGGCACGTTCACGCCGAAGCTGTCGCGCAGGTTCCCGGCCGTGCTGGGCGGCGAGCCCTTGGGGAACGCGACACCGACCCAGCTATCGGTGTGCCGCCCGTAGTCGTCGCCCACCAGGAAGCAACCGAGACGCCCGACCGCATATCCTATGGTCAGCATGAGAGCCCCTGCGTCGGCGACGATGGAGATCGGGAATTTCGCGCGGCGCGCGACGATTATAACCCCGATTGCGCCCCCGATGAGGCCGCCGTACCAGACGAGTCCGGCGCGCGAGAAGAGCGTGCCGAGTGGATCGCGGACCAGGAGCGGCCAATTGAGGAAGGCGTAATAGAGCTTCGCGCCGATGATACCTCCGATCAAGGCGCCCATCAGGACGGTCCATGAGGCATCCTTCTCATAGCCCTTGTCCTCGAACTGGAAAGTGCCGATCCAGCCGGCGGCAAGGAAGCCGAGTCCCAGCATCAGGCCGAATGTCGTGATTTCTATTCCCTTGAACTCGAAGAGTATCGGGTACATCTATCGGTTCCTCTCCATCCTGTCGTGCAATTCGCTCAGACGATGCCCGGCATCGGCAAATCCGCCCGCGCGTTGAGGTCGTATCCGTCCTGCTCGCCGCGCCCCAGCCGGAAACATGCCGCCCGGGCCACCATCGCCGCGTTGTCGGTCGCCAATCTCGGCGAAGGCACAAATACCAGAGCATCGGGTTCCATCCGCGACCGAATGCTACCGGCCAGCGCCGCGTTCCTGGCGACGCCTCCTCCGAGGATGACTCGCCGGCAACCTGTAGCCCGAACCGCGCGCAGCGTTTTCTCGGTGAGCTGCTGGACGGCCGCGTGCTGAAACGCCGCCGCCAGGTGCGGCACCTCGTCCTCGAGGCCGACCGTTCTCTCGAGCTCCCGCACCCGCATCATCACCGCGGTCTTCAGGCCGCTGAAGGACATATCGAAGTAGTCCGCGCCACCCTCGCGCTGGCCGGCACGGACCATGGACACGGGAAAAGGGTGCCGTGTCGGCTCGCCCTGCCGGGCCAGACGCTCGATCGCCGGGCCGCCAGGATAGCCCAGTCCCAGCAGTCGCGCCACCTTATCGAAGGCTTCGCCAGCGGCGTCGTCCCGCGTACCCCCGAGCAAGCGGTAGCGCCCCCAGCTCTCGGCATGGAGCAGCAGGGTGTGGCCGCCGGACACGAGCAGCGCGACGAACGGCGGCTGAGCTCCCTCGTCCTCGAGCGCGGAGGCGAAGAGGTGCGCCTCCATGTGGTGCACGCCTATGAACGGTTCACCCAGTTGAGCCCCACGAGGAGGGAGCCGATGAGGCCTGGTCCCGCCGTGACCGCCAACGCATCGACGTCGCTCATCCGGATGGCCGCTTGGTCGACCGCCCGGGCGACGATTCGATCGATCATCGCCAACTGAGCCCGCGATGCGACCTCAGGGACGACGCCGCCGAAGCCCCCGTGCATGTCCTGCGTCGCGATGACGTGCCCCAACAACTCGCGCTCGCCACGGAGCACCGCGGCGGAAGTGTCGTCACACGAGGTCTCGACAGCGAGGATGGTCTGCCCGCTCATGCACATGCCCCATCGTCGCACCCGGCACTCTCGCGGTCAGCCACCGGACTCCGCCACGACACGAGCCGAGTCCGGATCGACGATCACGTCGATGAAGAGGGCAGGCGGTGGGAGGAGGATCGGCAAGAGCCGCCCCAGGTCGGCGGGTCCGCCAACCTCCACGTGCGGCGACAGCGCCTCCGGGCGCACCGCCTCTACGGCGCTGCGCGGCCCAGAGAGTCGGATATCGACGAGCGACGGCTCGACCCTCAAGCCCTCGACGTCCGCGGCGCTCACCACCAGCGGGACACCCGGGAAGACCCGTTCAGCCAACTGCTCGACCGATACCGTTACGCTCACGCTGGTGGCGGAGAGCGCCACGAGCCCGCTCGGATCGGGCAACTCGAACGGTACGTCGACGCTCGTCGATTCACGCATTCCGGTGCCGGGCACCGGTGCGGTTGCTACGGACTCGATTCCGGCGACTATGTCTTCCGGCCCGTTGAGCGCGACCATGGCGGGCTCGAAACGCACCGAGTCTGACATCACGTAGCCGTTCTCCAGGCTGACCTGCGACATGTTCGGAACGACGGGCACGGTCTTGGTGGCTCTCAGCTGGAAATGGAGCAGAAACCGATCGGGCTGCACGCGGATCGCGCTGACCCTTCCCAGCGACGCACCACCTCTGCCCGTGACCATGTCCGAAGTGAGGCGGACCTCCAGCAGATTTGAGTCGACGCTATCGATGGGGTAGAGAAGCTGAGGGCGCGCAACCGCCAACCGCGCCAGCTCGCCGACCTCACCGGTAAAGTAGACGGTCACTTCCTCGGTGTCCGGCTCGCGTCCCGTTTCCACGTAGCGCCGGTCGCTGTTGACGATCAGGAGGTCGGCGGAATACGGCCGTTCAGCCACCCTGTCGGCGCTCACGGCGACCCAGAGGAACAGGGAGAGGAGCGCGGCTGTGAGCATGTATAGCCAGTTCCTCTGCAGGTTTGCACGCCAGTCTGCCATCGTCACATCCTGAGTAGCTCTTTGATCAAGGCCTGATTCGCCTCGGAGTCCCAGTCGGTGGCGCCGATCAACCGCTTGATGATCCGACCCTCTCGATCGAGGACGAACGTCTCTGGAACGCCTACGGTCTGGAGGACACGTCCGATCCGGCTCTCGGGATCGAGGAGCACGGGAAAATCGAGGCCGAACTCGCGAACGAACTCGTCCACCTTCTCGCTATAACCCGGTCCAGTATCGATTGAGACGGCGAGGACCGTGAAGCCCTGATCCTTGAACCGAGTGTGGATGTCCTGGATCGGAGGCATCTCCACTCGGCAAGGTCCGCACCAGGTTGCCCAGACGTTGATGAGTACGACCTCGCCCAAGTGGTCGGCGAACGCGACCTCTTCGCCGGCCAGATTCGGCGCGCTGTAGTCCGGGACCTGGTCACCGACCTCGACGCCGCGGGCGTCCCCCAAACAGCTTGCCGCCACCAGGACGACCAGCGCCACCGCACAGAACGCCATGCCACGTACCCACCCGATCCTCAGGCCAGGGCCAAAGCCGCTCATCCGGTTCCCCCATTCGCTCTCGTCGTATCAGCTCGTGTGCTCGCCGTATCGGGCTCGACGTCGCCAGTGTCGGCAGCCGGCGACGTCGAGTCCACCGCCGGCATTGGTGCGATGGCCACGGTGACCGAAACGCGCGCGCCTCGCGCCGCCTCATCTCCGGCCGCCAGCGATTGGCCCAGAACCGTGCCCGGCGCCGCGAGGCTGGCCGAGTCCTCCGCCACCTCGCCGAGCCGCAGCCCCAGTCGTCGCAGCGTGGCTTCGGCTTCCGTCAACGACTGCATCGCCAGATCGGGCACCTGCACAGTGCTCGCACCGGCGCTTACGAGCAGGCGTACCCTACCCGGAAGCTCGACCGGCGTACCTGGCGCGGGGCGCGTACCGACCACCTGGCCCACATCCGCGCTGGCATCCACGCGAGTCACATCGACCTCGAAACCTGCCTGCAGCAGGATAATTTCCGCCTGTCCGCGGCTCAGACCTACGACGTCGGGCACCGGCCGCTCAGGGGGTCCGAGGCTGACCGTGACCCGCAAGGGAGATCCCGGCGCCGCCATCTGACCGGCCAGCGGCTCCTGGGCAACGACTGTCCCGACCGGCCGGGCATGGTAGATGCCGAGCGCTTCCTCGAAGGCGAGATCCTCTCGCTCTGTCCGCCGGCGCGCATCGTCGACCGTACGCCCAACAACATCGGGCACGCGCGTCAGATCGGCGGCCACGTTGTGAGGCGGAAACACGAAGAGCACGGTAATGATGTACCCGACCAACAAACCGAGCGCCGCCGCACCCGCTGTCGTCACCACAAGGTGACGCGGCGATGTGACCCACAGCCGCCACCCCGCCCGACCCGGCTCGGAGGCGTCGGACTCAGCCCAGTCGACGTCGGAGTCGTGCGGCATATGCTCCATCCATACCGTGCCGTTGCGGAAGTATCCGCAGCTCACCGTCAGCGCCGAGGAATTCCGAGGACAGACGGTCCTCTCTCGGCGCCTCCAGTCCAAAGTCCACGTGCCTACTCAAGAACACCTCAACCTGCTCCTCGTTCTCCTCCGGTTCCAGCGAACAGGTCGCATAGACCAGCAAGCCGCCCGGTGCCAGCGCGTCAGCGGCGGCCTCGAGCAGGCGGCGCTGCAGCCCAGTCAAGGCCTCGAGGTCTCCCACCTTGAGCCGCCACCGCCCATCGGGATGCCGGGCGAGCGTCCCGGTCCCCGTACATGGTGCATCCAGGAGGATGACCTCCGCACCGGAGAGGGGCGGCCGGGTCGAGTCGGCCAGCGCGACGTGCAGTCGCGACAACTCGAGCCGGGATCGCGTCTCCAGTATCCTGGTGAGCCTGGGACGCGCGACATCGAAGGCAAAAACCTCGTGCCCCCGCGCCGCCAGTAGCGCCGCCTTGCCGCCGGGTGCCGCACAAAGATCGACGACCCGGCTGCCCGGGTCCAGTGCCATGTAGTCCAACACCGCCGCCGCTCCGGGGTCCTGTACAATCGCCCGCACCAGCCCCAGCGCCCGAACCAACTCACTCGAGTCGACTCGCAGGGAAGCCGGTGCCAGCGCTACCGGGTCGGCCTGGATCCCTGCGGCCCGCAGCCGCTCGAGTGCCTCCTCCGGCCGATCGATTACCGACAGGTGGACAGCCGGCCGAGCGTTGTTGTAGGCCACGAGGCGCTCGACCTGCTCGAGCGTCGCTCGCGCCAGCCAGCGCTCCAGCAACCAACGGGGGTGCGAGCCCCAGGTCGCCAGGTAGCCAACGGGATCACTGGCCCGCTCCGGAAACCGACACGAGTCAGCGTTCTCCCGGCTGACGCGACGCAGAACGGCATTCGTGAGCGAACCTGCGCCCCGACCGGCGCTGGCCTTTGCCTGTTCCACCGCATCCGAGACCGCGGCGTATGAGGGCACGCGATCGAGTTCCAGCAGCTGGTACGCCCCCAGCCGGAGGATGTCGATGACGTCCCGATCGAGTCGCCCCAGGCCGCCCCTCACAAGCGGGGCGAGCATGTGATCGAGGCGCCCGCGCAACCGCAAAACCCCGTAGGCCAATTCCTGGGCCAGGCGGCGGTCGGCTTCGCCCAAGGAGCCGGCGCAGCCTTCGAAAGCGCGATCAGCCAGAACGCGCCGGCGAACGGCACGCAGGATTTCCAGCGCTGCCGAGCGCGCCGGAGCCACTCTAGCTGTGCTTGTCAGCTTCCGTCCTCAGTCGAGCATCCCCGCCGTGGGGCTGGACGGCGTAGCCTGCTCGCGCTTGGGCATCCGACCGGCCAGGTACGCCAATCTCCCTGACTCGGTCGCGTACCTCATCGCTAAGGCCATTCGGACGGGATCCTTGGCCGCAGCAACGGCTGTATTCATGAGTATCCCGTCGACACCTTGTTCCATGGTCATACAGGCGTCGGACGCCGTCCCAACGCCGGCATCGACTATGACCGGCACACCCAGCCGGCTCGTGATGAGCCGGACGTTAAAGGGGTTGAGCAGGCCGAGCCCGCTGCCGATCGGGGATGCCAGTGGCATCACCGCGGCAACGCCGGCTTCCTCGAGCTTCAGGGCAGTGATCAGATCCTCGTTCGTATAGGCCAACACCTTGAATCCGTCGGCAACGAGCGTCCGCGCGTAGCGAACAGAGTCATCTGCCGTGTAGCAGCCGGCGGTGTTGGGTAACAGCGCCCACCTGTCCGGATCGAGATGATAGAGGACTCCCTCCTCCTTGGTGCGGTCGAGGTCCACACGACGGACCGCCACCGTCACTATCTCGGTGCCGGAGGCCTCGATCGCCTTTACCATCGTCTCGTTGTCCTTGTACTTGCCGGTACCGAGGATCAGCCGAGACCGGAACTTCCGCCCAGCAAGCTCCAACGGCTCGTCAATCTTCTCGAGCATCTCAGCAACGGTCATCCGGGTATTCCTCACTCGGTTCTCAGCCCCCGCATCACCCGCCACCCACGAAGTGCACCAACTCGATCGTGTCGCCAGCGCTGACGGGAACCTCCCCGTACCGACCGCGCCGCAGGATCTCCCGGTTGAGCTCCACGACCACCAGTCGTTCGTGAAGGCCGAGATGCGCCAGAAGGTCACTCACCGTGAGCCCGGCGGGGACTTTCCTCTCCTCGCCGTTCACGGTGATGGCAATCGTCTCTCTACCCGATGCATTAGTCACGTTGTCGACCGTCTAGTCCGAGTCGGCCCTGCGTATCGCATCCGCCAGCGCCTGCCGGTACAGCCGCACCGCCCCAGCGGCGTCTTC
>JBDHHM010000176.1:0-9465 GCA_039589355.1 Gemmatimonadota bacterium
GGACCAGCGCTTCGCAGAGCTGGACCGCCGGTTTGCAGAGCAGGATACGAGGTGGGAACGGCGGTTCGGCGAGCTGCGTGCGGAGGTCGCAGCACAGAAGGCCGAGCTCATCAAGTGGATGTTCGGCTTCTGGGCGCCAACAGCCGTTGGGGTGATCGCGCTGCTCTTGAAGTGAGGGGAACCCGGCGCGGAAGGCCGCGTCGCAGAGACGCGAGAGTCGCGGGAGCCACGGCTTCTGCGGTTCGCCCGAGTCCAATGTCGACCGGATCAGACGAGGCGACCACGACGATGCGGCTCGGAAACGTGGTCCTCGCGCGCAGACAACGATCTTTCATTCCCGCCAATGCCGGGACGCGCGGCCTCCACCGCGCTCGTCCGATCCCGCTTGCACAACTTGGCTACTCGGCCTTGCCGAGCGTATGATTACCATTGTGCCGGCACGATCCAGAGCAACCAATGCCGGTCACCGCGAAATTCTCAGAGGAGTTCTACGCCAAGCTCGGTCACAACGTGGCCGACAAAGTGGACGCAGCGTACCGCTTGGAAGTGCGGGATCTCATCGATGCGCGGTTGGCGCAATTCGAGCTGAAGCTCGACCAGCGAATGACCGAGCTGCGAGGTGAGCTAACCCAGCAACGCGTCGAGTTGGCAAAGCAGAAAGCCGAGCTCATCAAGTGGATGTTCGGCTTCTGGGCTCCGACCGCTGTTGGAGTGATCGCGCTGCTCTTGAAGTAGGGGAACTCGGCGCGGGAGGTTGCGTCGCAGAGACGCGAGCGTCGCGGGAGCCTCGGCCTTTGAGGTTCGGCCGATCCCAATGTCCACCGGGTCAGACGAGGCAACCGCGACGACGCGGATCGAAGGCGTGGCCTCCCGCGGCGAGCCCCGGGCCAAAGCAGGTTGAGCATTGCCTGGACCTGAAAGCCTCTACACGCTCCTCCCGCTACCCGCCTATCCCGCCTCTCCCGCCTCTCCAACTAGCATACTCCACCACGAACCGCGCTCTTTCGGTTACTCCACCGCGCGGAGCTGGACCGGCGGTTTGCAGAGCAGGACACGAGGTGGGAACGGCGGTTCAGCGAGCTGCGGGCGGGAATCGCAGCACAGAAGGCCGTGCTCATCAAATGGATGTTCGGCTTCTGGGCGCCGACGGCCGTGGGGGTGATCGCGCTGTCCGCGGCCAGATACACCGTCGCCATGCCACCCGCGCCGAGCTCGCGCTCGATGGTGTAGCGACCGGCGAGCGCGTTCGAGAGACGCGTCATCGGTTCGGTCAGGTCCCCCGCCGTCCTCCCCGGTCTAACGCCCGCCTGCCAACAGCTCGTTCACCTCGTCCATCCAGTTCGTCACGAGCGCCAGCCGATTCCTCGGCGACGTGATCTTCACGAAGACGAACTCCTCGTCGCCCGGGAGGGTCCCGTAGGTCGTGTGGTTGTTGTTTTCGAGATACTCGCCGACGGGGAATAGCTCCCTGGCCGGCTCCGTCACGGCGAAGGTCGGCGTCGTTCGAACGCCGACCCGGACGAGCTTGCCGCCACCCCGGTAGTAGAGCTCGCGCCCGCTCCGGGACCACAGCGGCTCGCGGCCGCCGTCCCGCGAGACCGGCCAGACGTTATCAGACGGCCTCGTCTCGCGAACGTAGATCTCGTCCCGGCCCCCCTCGTCCGAGACGTAGGCGACGTACCGCCCGTCGGGCGATATCATCGGGGCGCGTTCGTTCGCCGCCGTGCGGGTGAGCGGAGTCCCGACCAGGCTGTCCCCCGTCACGTCGTACCGGATGAGGTCCGCGTTGTCGCTGCTGGATCGATCGCCCTCGCGCATGATGAAGGAACGCCCGCCCGGGACGAACGCCACCTCGACGGGCCTGGCAGGGCCTCGGATCAGCGGCTCGGCCGGGGCCGAGGCGTCGGCCACGCGCCAGCGCATCTGGAAGACGCTGTCGATGAGGCTGGTGAAGGCGACGCGACGACCGTCGGGCGACCACTCGGGATAGGCGTTCGCGCCGTCAAACGTCAGACGGGTGGTGGTGCCATCCGCCAAATCGACCACATGGATGTCCCAGGCCGATCCATCCGTCAGGGTTGCCGCCAAACGCCCCCCCTCCGGCGACAGGCGGGGCCCGAACGCGAACTGGAGAGTGAAGGGGTACGGCGTTTCCCTGCCGTCGCGCTGCACCCGCACCGGCGGGATGCCGCGATCCGGCCGCGACAGATGAATGAACGTCCCGGTCGAGGAAATCGCAAACGCGGCCCGCGACTGGCCCGAGCTGCGGAGCACCTGGTGCGTCACCGCAATCGGCTCCCGATCGAATGAGAGCCGATCCACATCGAACGGCGCGGCCCACACGGTGCCGTCGCTCTTCAGGAAGACGATCCGATCGAACCGGTACACGGCGTGTACCCCGCGCACGAGCGACCGGGTCGAGCCGGTGCTGAAGTCGGCGATCATGATCGTGGGTTCCAGGCCGAGGATCGCCGGCGGAAACTCGACGAACAGGCCCGCGCGGCGATCGGGCAGGATGTCTGTCCACTGCCGAACGCCCTGCTGGGGGGCCTCGACAACTCGCTCCACCGGCCCGCCCCCCGCGGGGGTGCGGACGAGGTTCCCGGTGAGGTCTGCGTAGTAGACGAAGTCGTCCCCCGCCCAGACCAGCCCCAGCCCCGCCGAATCGGCGATGGTTCTGGGGGTCTCGCCCAGCCAGCCCGTCCGCCGCAATTCGCCGTCGACCCGCACCATCATCTCCCGCCCGTCAGGCGAGAAGGCGAACTCGTCGCCGTTGCCCGAGCCCGCCACCGGGAGAACGTCGAACGCATTGAAGTCGCGGACGAACACCCGCCGGCCGCCGTCCTGTCCGATCCCGATGTAGGCAAAGCGCGTCCCATCCCGACTGATGTCCACGTCCATGTACTGCCCCACGGCGAACGGGCGGTCGTCCGGCACGGAGACCAGAAACCGGGCCACCGGAGGGCGCGGCGTCGGCCGGAGCCAGCCCCAGGCGGCGAGGGCGGTTGCGAGGATCGCGACGGCGGCGAGGACCGGGACGAGCACGGACCGACGGACTGGCGGACCGACGGACGGCAACCCGGCGCCCACCGCCGTGGTCGTGAACGCCGGGTTGACGAGGGCCTCCGCGAAGCTCTTCGCCGAGTCGAATCGATCCGCCGGCAGTTTCTCCAACGCCTTGCCGAGCGCCGCCGCGACGTTGGGCGGCACACTCTTCCGCAGCGTGGCGACCGGCGCCACCGGCTCGGCGATGATCTTCATGATGATCTGCTGCGCCGACGAACCGACGTGCGGTGGATTCCCCGTGAGCATCTCGTACAACACGCTGGCGAGCGAGTACACATCGCTGCGCGCCGTGATGTCCTTGTCCGCCGTCGCCTGCTCCGGGCTCATGTAGTGCGGCGTCCCCAGCGACAGCCCCGTCTCGGTCATCCGCCCACCGGCGGCCGCGGAGACCGCCAGCGCGATCCCGAAGTCCATCACCATCGGCCGCCTATCGTGCAACAGGATGTTCTCCGGCTTGATGTCGCGATGGATCACCCCGTTCCGATGGGCATAGGCCAGCGCATCGGCGACCTCCGTCGTGATCTTCACCGCTTCGTCGATCCCGAACTGCGTCTCGCGGTCGAGCTTCTCCCGGATGGTCTCGCCCTGGATGTAGGGCATCACGTAGTACAGGAACCCGCCGGCCTCGCCGGAGTCGAACAGCGGGAGAATGTGCGGGTGGCTCAGCGCCGCGGTGGTCTTGATCTCCTGCACGAAGCGCTCGGCACCGAGTACCGCGGCCAGCTCCGGCTTCAGGACCTTGATGGCGACCTGGCGGTCGTGCTTCAGGTCCGAGGCCAGGTACACCGTGGCCATCCCGCCCGCGCCGAGGTCGCGCTCGAGGCGGTAGCGGTCAGCGAGGGCGGTGGTGAGACGAACCTCTGCTTCCGCGGGCGTCACCGCTGCTCCCGCAGTTCATCGGCCCAGTTGAACACCATCACCAGAGCGCCTCCCTCCCGCATCTGATTGATCATCAAGAACCGGCCATCGCGCGACACCGCGTACGTATGATGAAACGGGTCGGCCGCCATGCCCGATGCGGAGAAGAGGCTGCGAGGTGGCCGCGCGGTAAACGTCCGACCGACGGTAACCTCCGCTGCCATCATATCCCCCGAGCGGAAGGGGCCCAGCGCGGTTCGTCGCCTCCGTCCACGGAGATCTGGGTACGTCCCGCCCCGGGCTCGTCCACCGACCGCACGAAGACCTCGGCACGTCCGGACTCAACGGAGACGTAGGCGAACCAGCGCCCGTCCGGCGACACCGCGGGTGCGTACTCATCGGCAGGGGTCGCGAGCAGCGGCCGCAGCACCGAGTCCCGCCGATTCCCGATCAGAATGTCACGTCCGCCCTGCCACGCGCCGAGGCGTACGAGGAACCGCTGGCCGTCAGGCAAGAACTCCAGTTCCTCCACCGACCGATCGCCAGCGAGGAGGGTGTCGGCCGGCACGCTGCCGTCGGCGCGGCGGATCATCGCGGTCCGCGAGGGCCATCCGGGGTCCACGCGGGACGGTCCGCCGCGAGACCGCCGGCGGAGAGGCGGGAGAGCGGTCCCGCCGGGAGATCCTTGACCGCAACCTGCAGCTCCCCGCCGCGGAACTGCGAGAGCGCGACGCGCCCGTCGTCGGGGGAGAGCTCCGCAGTGGTGAACTGGCCGTGCCAGCCCGAATCCACCGGCGTCTGTCGCCCGGCGCGATCGACCCAAACCACCCGGTCCGTGCCCTCCCCGCCGCCCGACAGGTACGCCAGAATGCCGTTGTCACTCACGTCGAACTGCGCGGAACCGCTGGTGGGATCGAGCTGGACGCCATCCGCAACGATGACGGGCTGGTCGGTCACCCGTCGTTGCCCGAGGTCCAGCGGCACGCGGTACAGCGTCCCGGCCACGGTCACATAGAGCAGATGCCCCGACGGCACGTACCGGCCGTAGACTCCCTGCACCAGGGGTGTCACGACTCCGCCCTCGATGTCGATGAGCGCGAGGTCGGCGTTGGTGAACGCGCTGCGCCACAGCTGAGCGAGGACCACCCCGCGTTCGGGCAGGCATTGCAGCCAGTCGTGCTCGGCCACCCCCGTCGCGCGGTCGGGGCGGGAGATCAACTCGTACGCGCCACCTCGCTCGCTGACGCGGGCGCCGGCGGCGGGACCAGCAGTGAAGTAGATCTCGCCGTCGCACCAGCTGCCGCCGAACGCCAGGACGGAATCGCGCACCAGCGTGCGTGGCGCGCCGCCGCGTACCGATACGACCCGGAGATCGCCGATGGAGCCGGTGAAGTACCCGACCGACTCCCCGTCCGGCGAGAAGAACGGTCCCAGCGCGCCACTCGTCCCGGCCAACGGTCGGCCGGTGAGCGAGTTGAGATCGCGCACCCAGAGTTGGCTCCCACCGACGCTGTCTTGACCGACGTAGACCATCCGCGATCCGTCGCGCGAGAGCGCGAACCGACGTGTCGCGGCCGGCCGCATCTGCTGCCCGGGCGGGAATGCCACCGAGAGACGCACGGTCGGCATCGCAGGGCGCCGCTGCCACGCCCACAGACCGAAGGCCACGGCGCCCAGTGCCAGGAGCGACGCGGCGATGGCCGCGCCCCGCCACATCGTCTGACGTGCCGGCCCAGCCCGGCTGCCGGCCAACCTCGCGCCGGTGGTCGTCGTGTGGAATCCCGCATCCGCCAGCGCGTCGGCGAATGCCTTGGCACTCACGAACCGGTCGGCGGGGAGCTTCTCCAGCGCCGTCGCCACCGCCGCTGCCACGTTCGGTGGCACGCTCTTCCGCGCCTTCGTGACCGGCGCGGGGTCCTCCGTCACAATCTTCGCAATCACCTGCTGCGCCGTGCTGCCCGTATGCGGCGGATCACCCGTCAACATCTCATACAGCATCGCCCCCAACGAGTAGATATCCGACCGACTCGTGAGGTCCTTATCTGCCGTGGCCTGTTCCGGCGACATGTAATGCGGGGTGCCAAGCGATAACCCCGTCTCCGTCATCCGGCCACCGGCCGCCGCACTCACCGCCAACGCAATCCCAAAATCCGCCACCATCGGCCGCGCATTGTGCAGCAGGATGTTCTCGGGCTTGATGTCGCGGTGGATCACGTTCTGGCCGTGCGCGTAATCCAGCGCGTCGGCGATGTCGGTGGTGAGGCGTACCGCTTCCTCGATGCCCAGCTGCTTCTCCCGATCGAGCCGCTCGCGCAGCGTCTCCCCCTCGATGTACGGCATCACGTAATAAAGGAAAGAGTCGGCTTCGCCCGAATCGAACAGCGGCAGGATGTGCGGGTGCTGCAACGCCGCCGTCGTCCGGATCTCCTGCACGAAGCGCTCGGCCCCTAACACCGCCGCGAGCTCGGGCTTCAGGACTTTGAGGGCCACCTTGCGGTGGTGCCTCACATCCTCGGCCAAATACACCGTGGCCATCCCGCCCGCGCCGAGCTCGCGCTCGATGCGGTAGCGGTCTGAAAGGGCGGCGGTGATCTTGGCGCTGACGTCGGACATAGCCGAGTAACATATGCGCGGCCGTACGAAACGGCGAGGTGCCGCCGCTCTGCGGCCTTCAGGACCCCGCAACGATGCGCGGTTGGCGCAATTCGAGCTGAAGCTCGACCAGCGAATGACCGAGCTGCGAGGTGAGCTTACCCAGCAACGCGTCGCGTTGGCCAAGCAGAAAGCCGAGCTCATCAAGTGGATGTGCGGCTTCTGGGCGCCAACGGCCGTTGGGGTGATCGCGCTGCTCTTGAAGTGAGGGGAACTCGGCGCGGAAGGTTGCGTCGCAGAGACGCGAGCGTCGCGGGAGCCTCGGCCTTTGAGGTTCGGCCGATCCCAATGTCCACCGGGTCAGACGAGGCGACCGCGACGAAGCGGCTCGGAGGCGTGGCCGTCGCGCACAAACAACGATCCCTTCATTCCCGCCAAGACCGGGACGCGCGGCCTCCACCGCGCTCGTCCGATCCCGCTTGCACAACTTGGCTACTCGGCCATGCCGAGCGTATGATTAACCTGGTGCCGGCACAACCCAGAGAGACGGATGCCGGTCACCGCAAAGTTCTCCAAAGCGTTCTACGCCAAGCTCGGTCACCCGGTGGCCGACGAGCTCGTCGACTGGTTCAACCAGGTGGACGCCACGTACCGCACCGATCTCCGTGAGCTCAACGAGCTCAACTTCGCCCGGTTCGATGCCAAGCTCGAGCAACGCTTGGCCGAGCAGGACGCGAAATGGGAACGACGCATTGCCGGCCTGGAGGCCAAGTGGGAACAACGGCTCGCCCACCTCGAGGTACGGCTCATCCGCTGGATGGTCGGCCTGTGGATTGCCGCACTAGCAACCAGCATCACCCTGCTCAAGCTCTGGACCGGGTAGGCCCCGCGCCTCCACCACCAAAGCCACCGCAGCTCCCTAGCAGCGTCCGAGGCCCTTCTCGAGCCGATGCGAATCGGCAACGTGACGCTGCGTGAACCGCATAGCGTGCGATCACGGTTACGCGCCGAGGGCCCGCGCGTGGATCCGCTCGCCGAGTTCCTGGAGCTGCTCCTTGGTGTGGCCCTCGAAGTGGCGGGCACACACGGTGCCGTAGGCAGCGCACAGCGAGCGGCAGGCCTCACCGCGCACCGCCTGATCGGCCATCGAGAACAGGACGTTGTTCTCCTTGGCGATGTGGTTGCGGATCAGATTCACGTACGCCATCGCCGCATTGCGCAGCGTCGCGCGCGCCTGGGGATCGCCCGCCCGGGCCCCGTCCAGCGCGCCGGCCATGTGCCGGGCATACTGGCGGCCCTGCTGATGCTCGGCGAGCATGACCGCGATCGGTCCCTGATGGCGCGGCATACCCACGTCCCCGAGCGCCGGGAACAGGAGATCCTCTTCCTTGCCGTGGTGACAGGCGTCGGCGAACAGCCGGATGAACGTCACGCAGTCCGCGAAGGCTTCGACGTCCCAGCGGCCGGCGTCCGCGGCGTCGACGAGCGTGGCGAGTGCCGCGGCGATCCCGAGGATGTGCTCGTGCTCTTCCCGCAGGCGGGATGTCGCGGTTTCCTGTGCGGCATTCGACATGGATCCTCCAAGCTCTGGATCGGATACCTACCCAGCGGTGAGCGGGAAAGGGGAAAACGGAAAGGTATGTGTGCATACGGGGCGTCGGTGGAGGGTGCGTCGCAGAGACGAGAGAGTCGCGGGAGCCACGGCTTCCCGCTGGCCGGTTGATCCGATCCTGACCGGGACAGTCGAGGCTCCCGCGACGAAGCGCTCGGGGACGCAGTCTCCACCGGCACCAGGCCTCCGAAGGTTGAATTCGCAACCAGCTGCACTCTTTCGAGTACCCACACGCCGAGCGTATGATTAGCGTGGTACCGGTATGACACAGAGAGACCCATGCCGGTCACCGCCAAGTTCTCCAAAGAGTTCTACGACAAGCTCGGTCGCCCCGTGGCCGACGAGATCGTGGACTGGTTCAACCAGGTGGACGCAGCGTACCGCACCGATCTCCGTGAGCTCAACGAGCTCAACTTCGCCCGGTTCGATGCCAAGCTCGAGCAGCGGCTGGCCGAGCAGGACACGAAATGGGAGCGGCGCATTGCCGCCCAGGATGCCAAGTGGGAACAGCGGCTCGCCCACCTCGAGACACGGCTCATTCGGTGGATGTTTCTCTTCTGGGTAGGGAACCTCGGCACCACGCTCGCCCTGATCGGCACCGCGATTGCCCTGACACGGTTCTGGAACCCCTAGTCACGCGCCGACAGGAAGGCCGATCCACCAGTTCCCGCCGAGCGACCGCGACGAGCGTTGGCGAGTCCACACGTGTCATCGCGCCTGCTTCCCCAGAAACGCACGGTTGACCATCGTGGCGATTTGAATGTCCTGAATCGCAACACCCGTCAGATCGGCGACGGTGATCTGGTGGTCACCGGCCCTTCCCAAGGTTGGATTCTCGATGACGGTGCCAAGCTCGCGGATGGCGCCTTCGTCCACCAAGCGAGATTGCACGGCATGGAAACACTCGCCGTGGTCGACGCACTGGGCGATGCTGTCGGCAACCACGACATCAGCCTTGCCCAGGAGCGCTGCTTCCAGCTCCTGTTTCCCGTGATCGTCCGAGCCCACAGCCGTGATATGCGTGCCCTGTCGCACCTGGTCGGCCCGAATCAGGGGAGCCCAAGCCGACGTCGTGGTGACGATGAGCTCGCACCGGGACGTCAGGAAATCCATATCGGGCGCTTCATGAAACTCCAGGCCCCAGGCACGGGAGGCCGGTCTCTCTCGGAGCCTCTCGATCAGCGCACGGACCTTGGTGCCGTTTCTTCCCCAGATGATGCAATTCCGGCAATCCACGACGTGGCGCAACAACTCCAGCTGCAGTGCTGCCTGAACGCCCGTGCCCACGATGCCGATGTGATTGACGGTCGACGGCGCGAGGTGCCGTGCCGCCACCG
>JBDHHM010000177.1:0-4430 GCA_039589355.1 Gemmatimonadota bacterium
ACGAGCGACTGCGGGCCGACCGCAAAGCCGCGAGATGCGTCCCCAGCCCCCAGCTCCGTCCCGAGTCGGCGTGCCGAAACGCGTGCTCCGGCGCGGCGATGACCGTGCTCGTCTGGGTGTTGCCCGCGGTCTCGACGGTGAGTCCGTGATAGCCGAACGGGATAGGCTCGGCCGCCCGTAGTTGGCCGCCGACGCTTTGGAGTGTGACAACGGCGCCGTCTTCGAGCCGCAACTCAGCGTGGACCTTGGTGCCTTCCGAGATCGCGATGGGAGGGAGGGCCCCATTCCAGGCGACGAGCACGGGTGAAAGGCGCCCGGACTTCTCGTCTTCCTCATGCGCGCGCAATGCGTCGGCGGCGTCGCCCGGTCGAGCTACCGGAGCCCCGAGAGCGGCACAGACTGGGAGGAGCGTCTCGGGCGCCACAACGACGGGCCTGCCCAGGCCGTCCGTGTAACGAACATGGACGCCCATGGCCTGGGCGAGCGAGTGGAGAGCCCTCAGCTCATCCATGGTGGCGGCACATGAAGATTCCCACGAGTCCGGAGTCCGGGTGGTGCCAGGCTTGGCGAGCGCCACCCATCGGGTGGGTCGGCGATTACCCGGCGAAAAGCTAGGCCCGACAGCCCCCTTCCGCCAGCCGACCTCATGGGGAGAGGGAGCAAGCGTCCGCGCAGGTGGGCATAGGCGAGCATATATTTGGCAGGCAAAGCGGCCCGAGCGCCCGCGGCTGTCGGGCGAAGAGATCGAGTGAAAGGAAGGGCACGTGCGTCGCAGATCGTGGATCCTGGTTCTCGTGTTGTTGCTTGCGGGTTACGCCTGTGGTGGCAGCCGCGCCGAGACACCTGGGCCGGCCGACGCGCCGGTCCGCGTGGTGGTGACCAACAACTATGCGCTCGCCATGGAGATCTCCGTGACTGGAGCCGGAACCACCCACCGGATGGGCTCGGTGGATCCGGGAATGGTCGGCCGGTTCGTGGTACCCCCGGGCATGATCGGCGGTGGCCCGCTCGAGTTCGCAGCCCATCCTCCCCCACGCGCCCGCGTACGGGAGCGGGCCGAGTCCGGCCCCATCCTGGTTGCCCCCGGTGCGATCGTGGATTTCGTGATCACGCAGACGCTGTTCAACAGCACCGCGACGCTGAGACGGTAGCCGCACCGACCGCCCGCTAGATCCGCGTCGTGAGGTCGATGGCGATGGCCGAAGCCGGTGGGAGGCTGAGCTGCACTGCCCCGCTGGCGTCCACCAGGATGGACGTGCCGGCGCAGGCGGCGCCGGCTAGCCCGCCGGTCAGCCAGTCGCAGTAGGTCCCGGGCGGAAGGCCCGTGGCGATCGTCGCGGCCACGGCCGCGCCTTCCCGGTTGATGGCCACGAACCCCCGGTCGCCGCGGGAGAAGGCGATGGCGTTGGCGCCGTTGTCCCACCAGTGGTTGACGTCGGTGCCCGCGACGACGCGGCGGAAGCGCACCATGTTCCGGATATACGGGTCGCGGTGCTCGCACACCCACTGGCCGATCGTCGCCGTCTCGAGGCTCGCCGCGCAGGCCACGGGGTTGGTGTTCCCGTTGGCATCGGACGGCGGACCCATCGAATTCCCCAGCGGACAGTCGAAGGCGTAGCTCGATAGGATCGACGGGTAGCCGTAGGGCTGGGCCAGCATCCACACGTTCGCGACGCGGAAGGTGTCGCCGTCGCGGTAGCTGATGCCGCACTGGTGTTGCGTGTCGTGGTTCTGCAGGAACACCACGGCCTTGTCGGAGGGCATCAGGCCCCACTCCGTTTCGGAGAATTGGTTCCCCGATGTGCCGTTCGGGTTGAGCTGGGCGATGTACTCGCCGCCCACGCCCCGGAACTTGTTGCCGACCCCGGCGAAGGTGAACTCGGTGATGTCGGCGGCGCCGCCCGAACCGTACCCCTCACCGAAGTAGTCGACTGGCGACAGCGCCTCTCCCGCCCCTCCGATGACCTCGAGGAACACGTACGGCAGCGGGCGTCCCTCGGCGGCGAAGGTCTGGTTGACGCTGGCGAGGATGTCGTCCAGCTCCACCTGCTGGATGTGCTTGGCCGCGTCGATCCGGAAGCCCGCGACGCCCAGCCTGGCAAGCATGAGCAGGTAGTCGGCGATCGTCTGCCGCACCGAGGTGAGTCCCGTGTTGAGATCGGGCAGCGAGAACAGCTCGCAGTCCTGCACGTTGGCGGCGCTCTGATAGTCGGTCAGGGCACACGGCGGATGGAAGTCGGACCGGGTGTAGAGGCCGGGGTAGTCGTACTTCGTGTAGGCCGTGCCGTTGCTCCCGACACCGGGGCTCGGGAAGTTGGTCATATGGTTGATCACCGCATCGACAATGATGCCGACGCCGGCCGCGCGGCAGCGATTCACCATATCAGTGAATTCGGCCCCGGCGCCTGAACGGCTCCGCGCGAGGGTGTAGCTCACCGGCTGATAGCGCTGGCTCCAGGGATGCCCTGGTACGATGCTGTGTTCCTGCGGAGGGGAGACCTGCACCGCCGCGACACCGGCGGGTCCAAGCACGGTCTCGCATTCGCTGGCGATGTCCATCCACTTCCACTCGAAAAGATGCACCACCACGTCGCCGGCCGCGGCGCGGCCGCTGGGGCGGTAGGTCGGTGCGAGCACCGGGCGGGCGGCGGCAGCGGGCCCCGATCCGGGAGGTGTCGGAGACTCTTCGCCGCACGCCACGGAGGCGAGTGCGAGCAGCCCGGCGGCGGCGAAGTGGTGGCGAGGTCTCATTACGTAGCTCGAGTAGTGCCCACAAAGTACCGGAGCCCCGCCGCTTCCGCGACGGAGCTCCGAACAGGTTCAGGTTGCTGACGCCGAGCTCAGTAGCCCGGATTCTGCGTCAGGTTCGGGTTAACCACGAGCTCCGACGCCGGGAGCGGGTACAGGTCCCGGAACGGCTCGGTAGACGTGCCGGGTTCCACCCCGCCCTTCCACGCCCAGACGTAGCTGCCGCCGGTAAACCGGCCGAAGCGAATGAGGTCGACCCGCCGGTGGGCCTCCCACAGGAGCTCACGCCCCCGTTCGTCCAGGATGAAGTCCAGCGTGAGCTCGGCGTCGGTGATGTCGCCACTGTTGTCCCCGTAAGCGCGCTGCCGGAGCGCGTTCACGTAGGTCAGCGCCTGGGCCCGGTCGCCGCCGCCGCGCAGCGCCGCCTCAGCGTAGATCAGGTAGGCATCGGCCAGGCGGAACATCGGGAAGTCCGTGTCCACGTGGGTCGGGTGGGACCCAGGCATGCCGCTCGAGGTCAGGTTGGAGAACTTGGGCGCGGCGATCCCGTTGGTGAAGTCGGTGATGCTGGCGATCGCAACCGTCTGGAGGCTATCGAAGAAGAAACTGGACCGCCCGTCCCCGGCGAGAAACCGGTTGTAGGCCTCCGGCTTCAGGCGCAGCCCCCACCAGCAAGCCTCGATGCCGTACTCGGAGTCGCTCATGGCCCCACCGCACGAGGCGTGGACCAAGAAGGTCATGCCGCCCCAGGTCCGGGTGCTCACACCGTCCTGAATGACGGGGAAGATGATCTCCGGCGACAAGTGGTTGTCGGCCAGGAAGATGTTCTGGTAATTGGGATCCAGGCTGAAGGGACCCGCGATGGCGGCCTGTGCTGCGCCCAGCGCCTCGGCATACCGCGGCGTGCCGGTGTAGACGTCCGAGTTCAGGTAGACGTGCGCCAGCAGCATGGACGCGGCATGGGGTGTCGCCCGGCCGTAGCTGCTCCCGCCGGACGGGGGCAGCTGGCCCTGGATGTCGGTCAGCTCGCTCACGATGTAGTCGAAGACTTCCGTGCGAGTGGCCTGTTGGGGCGGTTCAGAATTGAGGGCGTCGGCTTCGGTCACGAGCGGGATATCGCCGAACAGGTCGATCCCGTGCCAGTAGCTGAGCGCGCGGAGGAACCGCGCCTCGGCCCGGAAGGTCTGAATCTCGGCTCGGAGCGAACTCGAGACCCCCCGCTCCGACAGCTTGTCATCGGTCGTCTGGCGGAGGAACTCGTTCACCAGGTCGACCTGGAAGTAGATCCGGAAGTACATCGCCACGACAAAGCTATTGGCCGCGGCCCAGAGCTGGGTGTTCATCTCCGGTAAGCCCACGTCGCCCCAACCAATAACCGCCTCGTCGCTCGGCAGTTCCTGCGCCTCCCAATAAAGCCGGAGGTACTGCGAGAAGCCCTCGTCAATGCCCGAGATGTCCGGTTGCCCGGCCGGGCCCTGCTGCCCGCTCACGGCGAGCCCCGCGTAGATCTTCGCGAGGAAGGCCCGGTACGAGCCAGGATCGCTGAAGATGTTGGCCTCGGTAATGGTGCTCTTCGGCTCCACGACCGTGTCCGTGCAGCCGGCCACGCCCATGACCAGGAAGGCGCCTGCGATGGTGAGCACCTTGCGCGTGTTGCGGTTCATGTCTGCGTCCTTTCTCGA
>JBDHHM010000178.1:0-5092 GCA_039589355.1 Gemmatimonadota bacterium
ACGCTGCTGGGCGTCGCGTTGAGGGGCTCGATACTGCTGGTCGTGGGCACTCAGGTGGCCATGGCGTTGCGCGGGAGCCATGACGGCCTCGCCACGCTGGCCGCGGAGCTGCGGACCCGTGCCGATCTCGAGCACCTGGCGCAGGCCGACCGCGATTCGCTGGAGGGTGAGCGCGTCGTCTTCGCGACGCCGGTGGCTCTCTCAGGCCTCGTCGAGATGGAGCGCTTCAAGGGAATGGCGCTGCAGGTTGTCACCGATCAGGCGCTCCACGTCTTCGAGCGCGGCGGCCGCCACTTCCGCTTGCCCTGGGATCGCATCCGAAGTTCGGGCGCCTGCTCAGGATCGGCAGCGGCTCGACCCAGCTCGAGATCCTCTACCTGACCGACGCTCAGATTCAGACGATTCGCGGCCTTGCCTCCCGCCATTCGAGCGCGCTGTTGGGGGTCGCCGGTGAGCCGCAGGCCGCCGAGCCGCCGGGCGCCGATGTGCCAACGGTGCCGCAGGTACTGGCCGACGAGGACCTGATGCGTCGCTTCACGGTCCCGGAGTTCGAGGCCTCGCTGGGCGCCGTCGGCGCCGGTTCCAACCGGCCGCTGGGCGCTGCCATCGACCGCCTTCAGATGTCGTCGCTGTTGCCGGTCGGGTTCCTGGAGGAACACCTGCGCGAGCTCCGCAACATCTACGACGGCGCGTTACTCAAGGCCAAGCGCGAGGCCGCCGCCTCGCAAGAGCTGTTCGCCGCCGCGGAGGCGCTCAGCGGCCGGCGCCTCTGGGACGCGGTGCTGGACAACGTGGGCGTGGAGACCGACGCGACGGTCCGTGCCTTCGAGCGCCAGACGCGCCGCGTCGCAGCCAACCGCCGGATCCCGTGGCGAAAGGCACGGCGCAAGTTCATGCCGTCGCCAAAGGAAATATCGGGGGTGAGGCAACGACTGACCCGCGGCGTTTCCTCGCTCGAGGGTCCGCTGAAGACGGTCAGCCAGGCGGCGGAAGGTCTGAGGCCGGCGGCCCAGGCGGGTCCGGCGGAGCTCAAGGAGGCGTACGACCGTTGGCAGGCCAGCCTGAAGGAACTCGATCAGGCGTACGCCACGAGCTGGACGGGCCTGAGTCGTGAGGTGGTCGGCGTTTGGCAGGATGCGTTCCTGCCGCGGCTGACTCGCTTGGGCGGCGAGCGTCGGCGCTTGTTCCCGCGGCCCATCAAGTACGCGCTCTACTTCCTTCTGCTGTTGGTGATTGCGGCGGTAGCGTACCTGTACTTCACCGGTCAGCTGAGTCAGATTATCCAATTCGAGCCGGCGCAGTAGCCGGCATGCTAGAAGAGCTAATAGGAGGCTAGTCGGGATGGCGAAATCGCAGTCTAAGTTCTATGGCTTTCTTGCGCTGATACTCGTCGTGGGAGCGGCGTTGATCGGATACGTCGTGGTCAGCAATCGCGGGGAAGCGAACACCGGTGAGGTTGACGCCGTAGCTCTCCAGAACCTCATCAGCAGCGGGTCGGGCGAGCAATTGGCCGTCGTCCGCGGCTCGGACGACGCGCCGGTAACCGTCGAGGAGTTCGCCGACTACCAGTGTGGGTTCTGCGGCATGGTGGCGACCCTGAGCGTGCCACAGGTCCTCGAGAACTACGTCGATACCGGCAAGGCTCGCTTCGTCTTCTACGACTTCGTTCTTAATCCTGGATCGCCGGCCGAGACCGCCGCGCAGGCGGCCCGCTGCGCCGGCGACCAGAACGCCTTCTGGGCGATGCACAAAGTGCTGATGGGCCGGCAGCGCGAGTGGGGCACCTCGCGCAATCCCATCAGGATGATCCGCGAGTACGCCGACGGTCTGGGCCTGGACGGCGGAGCCCTCGAGGCCTGCGTCGAGAACGGCACGTACCGTGGCGTGGTGATGGCCAGCACCCAGCACGCGCAACAGCGCGGCCTGAGCAGCACGCCCTGGTTCTTTATCAACGGTCGTCCCTTCGAGGGGGCGATGGGCTACGACCAGATCGCTCGGATCATCGAGGAAGAGCTGGTCCGTAGCCAGGGCCAGTGAACCGACGCAGGGTGATCGCGGTCCTGGCGCTGCTCGGGGCCCTCGATGCCACTTATCTTCTACTCGGCAAGCTCGGGATCACGAGCGGCTACGCCTGCACCGTCACGCGGGGTTGCGAGGTCGTCAATGCTTCGCCGTACTCAGAGTTCCTGGGGATCCCGGTGGCGGCGATCGGGCTGCTCGGCTACCTGGCGATACTCATCGTGGCGCTCGCGGCGATTCAGCCGCGCTGGCTCGCCGACCGGAGGCCTGATGCCCTGCTCGGCCTGCTGTCGGGTGTTGGCGTCGCCTTCTCGCTCTATCTGACCTACGCCGAGCTGTTCATTCTGCGTGCGGTATGCCAGTGGTGCGTCGTGTCGCAGCTGCTGATTATTACGATCTTCGTGCTCTCGCTGGCGGGAATGCGTAGGGCGGTTTCGAAGTGAACATTGAACATCCCACATCCAACATGGAACGTTGACCTAACCCCTGGACGTTGAACGGCTAATATCGAGAAGTGAACATCGAAATCCGTCGTTCGATGTCAGAAGTTTGACGTTCAGTGATCTGTGTTGAGCAGTGAGTTGGACGTTCGATGTCGGATGCACGATGTTCGATGTTCAAAGACAGAGGGCAACGCGTCGCGTTGCCCTCATGTTTTTAGCTCGGCGCCCAGAACCCTTCGAGCGCCTGCCCATCCGGCGACTGTCGTAACTTCTCGAACGCACGGTTGCGGATCTGGCGGATTCGCTCGCGCGTCACGCCGAGCAACGAACCGATCTCTTCCAGCGTCATCTCCTCGCCGTCGTCGAGTCCGTAATAGAGGACGAGGATCTTACGTTCGCGCTCGGTCAGGTACTTCTTGAACATGTCCTGCAGGAACTGACGCCGCGCTTGGAACTCGATCTCGTCCTGGATGTCCTCCGTCTCCATCCCGGAGAACCGCTCGCCGAATGATGCGCTGTCCCTGTCGGTACGATCGAGCGGTGCGTCCAGGCTGAGCTCGGCCGAAGCCACTCGTCTCAGCGCCCGGATCGTCTGCACCGGCTCGCCCATCCGGTCGGCGATCTCGCGGTCGGTCGGCGTCCGGCCCAGCTGCTGTGTAAGCGCCGTCTCCGTCCGCGACAGCTTCACCAGGTTCGAGTTCTGGTTGAGTGGGATGCGCACCGAGCGCGTCTGCTCGGCCAGCGCCTGTAGCACCGTCTGGCGGATCCACCATACCGCGTAGGAGATGAACTTGACGCCCTTGTCGGGGTCGAACTTCTTCACCGCCTTGAGCAGACCCTCGTTACCGATGCAGACCAACTCGGCCAGGTTCAGGCCCCGGCCCTGGTACTTCTTCACGTAGGAGATCACGAAGCGCAGGTTCGCCGTCACCAGGCGCTCGGCGGACCGGCGATCGCCGGCCCGCGCCCGACGGGCGATCTCTCGCTCCGTCGCCGCATCCTCGATTAGCGGGTACTTTTCGACGTCGTGAAGGTACTGGTCGAAAGAGTCTAAGGCCTTGGAGCTAAAGAACATGCTCACGCTGCAACTGCTCGAGGTTCAGTTGGTGGCCAACAAAAGCGCGAGGACCGGACGGCGGCCTCGCGGGGGATAGAAAGACGCCCGAGCGCCATGCGCCTCGCCAGCCAGCCGCCACGTAGCGATACGGGTGACGGGAACGGACGACCTCAAGACGTGAGTAGACAAGACCGTATAGTATATGCCCGTTTCCGGGTCTCGTAAACCCCCGAACAGAAGGCGAATCGCCGTAAAGACCCACCCCCAAACGCCTTCCATTTCCTGAAACAACTGTTCCTACACCGCGCCGGGGTCCTCTGGTTCCACCCGCCCGGCGCCCGTCTCCGCCAGTGCTGCCAGAATGGCCGGCCCAGGCGGCGCATCGGGGCCCAGGCATAGGCTGTACGGGGTCAGAGTGTCCATCACCACCGTCTCCACCAGCGCCTCATGGTCGGCATGGCCCGCGGCACGCTCCAGCGGAACGAGCCTGGTCCTGAACCCTCGGCGGTAGGCGAAGAGGGGGGGGTGTTCCCGGGCCACGACGAGCCGGCCTCTGATGTAGAGCCAGCGCGTGCCGACGCGGGCCAGGCTGACCCTGGCGGAGCGGACCCGGCTGAGCGGCACGCCCAGCTCGGCTTCGGCGGCGCTGCTAAGCCAGTGCGGGAGGCCTGCAGGCCCGGTGTCCCACTGGTGGTAGCGCCCGGCGCGGGTGATGACGGCGAGTGGGGCGGCCAGGGCGAGGCGGGCGGCGCCCCAGAGCCGGGGCCACCAGGGGAGTGGCGCGAACACGAGGACGAGGGCGGCGGCCGCCGAGTAGGGAGGCGCCGTCCAGGCGATGGTCGCGATGAGGGCGGCCAGAAGCAGCTGGACGCCTGTGAAGCCGCGCAGCTGGGGCGCGGGACCGGCCGTCCGGGAGGCGGTGTGCACGGCCAGGGCAGAGATGTGGACGAGTAGGGCGACGACCAGCGCTGCCAGCGCCGCCCCCCACTGCAGTTCCTGGCCGTAGCCTTCCAGCGATGCCGATGCGAACAGGGCCGCAGCGAGCGGCCGAATGATGGTGTGCAACGCGCTCCACGCCAGGTCGTCTGACCCGGGAGACGAGCAGCTCGACGAGCGCCAGAACGACGAGCGTCCCCCAGACCAGCGGCGTGCTGAGCCCGCTCAGCGGCTCCGGCAGCTCGAACAGTCCCAGGTGACTGACGGCGCCAGGTAAGGCGAGGGCGGCGTAGAGGCTCAGCCCCATCGCGGCGGCGCAGGCCAGCACGCTCAGCAGGAGGCCGATCGAGTCGGGGTTGATGGTCGGTTCCACGGGTCGTCCGAGGAACCGACCAGCGAGCGGCCGCCGAGCACGATCGTCGGTGTGCCCGTCGCGCCGGAGTCGAGTGCCTCCCTGAGGTCCGATTCCACCGCCGCCAGCGTCTCCGGCGCCTCCAGGCAGCCGGCGAACTCCTGGGGCTCGAGCCCCAGGCTCTCGGCATAAGCGACCCACACCGAGTCGGGTACGACCGCGCCGGCCCACTCGGGCTGGCGTACGTACAGGTAGTCGTGATACGCCCAGAACCGCCCCGCAGCG
>JBDHHM010000179.1:0-4581 GCA_039589355.1 Gemmatimonadota bacterium
GGACGGCTTGCCTGAGGGTGAAGAAGAGGCGCCGGTGGAGTTGTCGACCGAGCCTGTAGAGGGGTTGATCGGTAAGGGGCAGCAGGTTGAGCTGGGCGACGAAGGCGACGTCTCGGACACGCTGCCCGATGTGTCACTGGAGGGACTACACGAGCTCGAGTCTCTCGAGGCGTCATCGGCGGAGACGTGGGAAGAGCCGCTGCAGATGGAGGGCCTCGAGGCCCTGGAGGCACTCGACAGTCCGCCGGCTGCCGAGGCGCCTCCCGAGGGGCCGCGACCCGAGATCGACCTCGGAGACATGGAATGGATGACTGGACGCCCGGGTTCCTTAGCGAGGAGGACATGAAGGGCCAAGCGGGAGAGGACCTGGGCGTCGGCAGCCTGCGGGAGGAATTCGGCGGCGAAGACGCTGCGGTACCGACCGCCGAGGCGTTCGCCGATGAGGGTGTCGGGGACGAGGCCGAGGGGGCGGGCCTGGCGACCGAGGGCATGTTAACGGAGACCATGGCCGAGCTGTACGCTGACCAGGGTCTCTACGAAGATGCGCTAGGCGTATATCGCGAGCTCGCCAAAGCGCGACCGGAAGACGAGCGGCTCAAGGCACGCATCACCGAGATGGAGGGGCTGCTGGCCGAGGCCAGGGCCGAGCCCGGGGTCGACGATCTTGCCCAGTTGTTGGATTTGACCGATCTCACGACGCCCGAAGAGCCGGCTTTTCCCGAAGCACCGGCGTTTCCCGAGGCACCGGTGTTTCCCGAGGGGCCGGTGGCCGCCGAAGAGCCGCCGTTCTTTGAGGCGCCGCCGCTTGAGGAGGCCTTGCCTGCCGAAGAGATCCAGCCGCCCGCTGGGATTCTGGACGCCCCAGACGTCGGGATCGGTGAGCCGACAGCTGTGTCGATGGACGCGCTCGCTGCAGCGTCCGAGGAAGCTCCGCCCTCCGGCGAGTTCGACTTCGAGGATGAGGCGCCGGTGGCTGGGATGATCCAGCTCGATCCCTTCGCCTCCTCGTTCGACGTGATGGTCAAGCGCGGGGATGCGGCGCCGATGCCGGCCGGAGTCGGCGGCCTCGGCGATCTCACGCGCACCGAGCCGGCCGAAGCGCCGCCGCCACCCGACGTGGTGCCCGAGGCGCCTGAGCCGGAGCTCGAGATCGTCCCGACCATTGAGGAAACGCCACTCGATTTCGATGTGGCGCCGGCCCCCGATGTCCTGCCGCCAGGTGCCGATGTGACGCCTTTCCAGGAGGCACCGCCGCCCGAGCCCCAGGCTCCGGCACCCGCGGCTGAAGCCCCGGCACCGGTGGTTGAGGCCCCGCCACCCGCCCCGGCCGCGCACCCGGCCGGAGCACCGACGATCGAACAATATCTCTCGGGTCTGCTCGCTTTAGACCGGGAGGAGCCCGACGCACGCTCCGAAGCGGCCGCACCGCCGGCCGAAACATCTGCGCCGTCCGAGCCTGCCGACGCGCCCGGCGCGGCGGAGCCCTCCGACGAATCGAGCTCCGAAGACCTGGAACAGTTTCAGGAGTGGCTGCGAAGCCTGAAGGAATAAGGGTCGGCGTTCTCCACGGCCCCAACCTGAACTTGCTGGGGCGCCGGGAACCCGAGAAGTACGGATCCGAGGATCTCGAAGGCATCAATCGGCGCCTGGCAGCCAGGGGAGCAGAGCTGGGCGTCGAGGTCGATTTTTTCCAATCCAACATCGAAGGCGAGCTCGTCGACTGGATCCAACGTACCGGGTCGAGCTTTGGCGGGCTGCTCGTGAATGCCGCCGGCTATACTCATACCAGCGTGGCGATCCGCGACGCGCTAAAGGCGATCGATGTCCCGTTCGTCGAGGTGCACCTCACCAACATCTACGCACGCGAAACCTTTCGCCATCACTCGTACCTTTCGGACATCGCCGTCGCGCTGGTCTTGGGCTTCAGGGGCGACAGTTACCTGCTCGCCCTGGAAGGATTGGTCGCTTACCTTCGTCGCGAATGACCAGTCATGAGAGCTCGATCGCTCGGCGCCTCTCGCGCGTCCGGGCCGCCCTCGCAGAACGCGAGCTCGACGGCCTGCTGGTCTCCCACATCGCGAACCTCCGCTACCTGACGGGATTCAGCGGCTCCAGCGGTTGGCTATTGCTCGATGACGACCGGGCGACCGTCGTCACCGACGGACGCTACGAGACGCAGGCCCAACAGGAGCTGCCGGGCGATGCCGGCTTCGAGCTGCTGGTTCTGCGCGACCGGCCGCTCGCCGGGCTGGCGGAGCGGGCGGCCCACGAGTTCGCGGGTCGCCGCCTGGGCTTCGAGGGGAATCACGTCGCCGTCGGTGAGTTGGAACGCCTGCGCGGCAAGGAGGAAGCCGTCGATTGGCGGTCGGTCCTCGGGCTCGTGGAGGAGGTTCGGGCCCAGAAGGATGAGGGCGAGATCGCCCTGATCCGCAAAGCCGCGGAGATCGCTGCAGTAGCCCTGGCCGACACGCTTCCGCTCGTCCAGCCCGGCACCCGGGAAATCGAGGTCGCCGCCGAGCTGGAGTATCGCATGCGCCTTCACGGCGCCGAGCGGGCGGCGTTCGAGACGATCGTGGCGTCGGGCGAGCGCTCAGCTCTCCCCCATGCGGCAACGAGCGAGCGCCTGATCGGGGAAGGCGATCTGCTGCTCATCGACTTCGGCGCGCGCTGGCGAGGATACTGTTCCGACCTGACCCGCACGTTCGTGGTCGGCGAAGCGGATGCCCGACAGCGCGAAACCCACGATCTCGTCCTGGCGGCGCATGAGGCAGCCTGCTCCACGTTGCGGGCCGGGGTCCTGGCGTCCGAAGTCGACGCCGCGGCGCGCCAGATCTTCGACGCCGAGGGGCTCGAGGAACGGTTCCCCCATAGCAGCGGCCACGGTCTCGGCCTCGAGGTACACGAGGGACCGCGCCTGGGCCGGCGCAGCGAGGAGCCGCTGCGCCCGGGCATGGTTGTAACAGTAGAGCCTGGCCTCTACTTTCCAGAGTGGGGCGGGATCCGCATAGAGGACGACTTGGTGGTTACCGCGGAGGGGGCCACCGCGCTGGTATCGCTAGAAAAGGGCCGGCTGCGGTCGCTGCCCCTCTAGTCGCGGACCGCGGGCCCGAGAACTCATAACGGGAGATTCCCATAGTTTGCAGCCGGAAGGGAAATGGCATCGACGGCAGACTTCCGTAACGGGATGACAATGGAGCTTGACGGTGAGCTCTTCGCGGTCACTTATTTCCAGCACGTCAAGCCGGGAAAGGGCGGCGCCTTCGTCCGCACCAAGCTGAAGAACGTTCTCACCGGCGCGGTCATCGAAAGAACTTTCCGGGCCGGCGAAAAAGTCGACGAGGTCCGCTTGGTGCGCCGGCCGGTCCAGTACAGCTATACCGACGGGCAGTTCTATTACTTTATGGACAGCAAGACCTACGAGCAGATCCCGCTGCCCGCGCAGACGATAGGTGAAGATCAGCTCGTCTACCTGAAAGAGAACATGGTCTGCGAGGCTCTTACCCGTGACGGTGAGCCCATCTCAGTCGAGGTCCCGTTCTTCGTCGAGTTGGAGGTTGCCGATACGGAGCCCGGCGTCAAGGGCGACACCGCGCAGGGTGGCACGAAGCGGGCCAAGCTCGAGACCGGCGCCGTCGTTCAGGTGCCGCTCTTCATCGATGTCGGCGACGTGATCAAAGTCGACCGGCGCGAGAACAAGTACTTGGAGCGCGTCTCCTCATGATCGACTTGGCATTCTTGAAGCGCCTAATCGAGACCGTCGAGTCCAGCGATATCGATACGCTTGAGATCTCACGCTGGGCCACGAAGATCCGTATCTCGAAAAGCCCATCGCTCGTGATGGGAGGAAACGCGGTGGGCCCCGTGCCGACGCAGGTCAGCGCCGGGCACAACGCCGGCGCTAGCCCGGCGGCCGCCGCTTCGCCGGCCGAAGCATCGGGCCCGGCTGCCGCGCCGGCCGAGGCGGCGGTTCTCCAGGAGGTTACCTCGCCGATGGTTGGCACCTTCTATCGCGCACCGGGTCCCGACGCGGATCCGTATGTCGAAGTCGGTGATCACGTGAAAGTCGGCCAGACGCTCTGTATTCTCGAGGCGATGAAGTTGATGAACGAGTTGGAGGTGGAAGTCGGGGGAACGATAGTTGAGATCGCCGTGGAGAACGCCGAGCCCGTGGAGTACGGTCAGGTCCTTTTCCGCATCAAGCCCGACTGAGTAGACAGCCTTGTTTCAAAAAGTCCTGATCGCTAATCGCGGGGAAATCGCGCTCCGCGTCATACGTGCCTGCCGCGAGCTCGGCATCCCGACCGTAGCCGTGCATTCCGAGGCCGATCGCGAGTCGCTGCACGTGCGTTTCGCGGACGAGGACATCTGCATCGGGCCGCCCCCGGCCCAGGAAAGCTACCTCAATGTCCCACGCATCATCGCGGCGGCTGAGATCACTGGCGCCGATGCGATTCACCCCGGCTACGGGTTCCTCGCCGAGAACGCCGAGTTCGCAGAGATCTGCGAGGCCTCCGACCTCGTGTTCATCGGGCCGACCGCCGCGCAGATCCGGCAGATGGGCGACAAGGTCGCCGCGCGCCG
>JBDHHM010000180.1:0-6872 GCA_039589355.1 Gemmatimonadota bacterium
CCGCGCCAAGCTGGGTCAGCGGTACCCCAAGCTCAACGACTGCCAAAAGAGCGGCTTCTGGTACAGCCTGGGGGTCGATCAGCTTGGCCACGGGCTGATCCTGGTGGGCGTGGCCGCGCTTGTCGTCTGAAGGCCCCCAACGAGCAGGCACCGTCGGGCGGAGCCAGGGACAACCGGCCTTACAGAATAAAAAGCCTGGTGGGAAGTTTGACGACTGATCCCGGCGCCTCGAGCGGGTTGAACGCCCATACCTGGGTCGTCGGGCTCCTGATTATCGCCGCCGCGTGCGGGCGCGGCGATCGACAGCCAGCGCCCCGCTTAGCCATAACCGTCGACGACCTGCCCTGGAACGGCCCGGCGCCTCCCGAGGGGCGCGAGGTGGAGACGCAGAGACTCCTCGCCTCGCTTGAAGCTCACGGTGCCCCGGCGACCGGCTTCGTGACTTGTGGGCGCGTGCCCGCCGATGCCCCGATCCTGAAGCTCTGGCTCGACAGCGGTATGGCGCTGGGCAATCACAGCCAGGCGCACAGGGATCTCAACAACGCGGCACTCGATCTCTGGCTGCAGGACGTTCGCACCTGCGACGCGCGGCTGGAGGAAGTCATCGGTGGAGTGGTGCGCTTCTTTCGCTACCCGATGTTGCACCAGGGGCCCACCGACGAAAGGCGGCAGGCGGCGCTGGAGCTGCTGCGAGAGCTCGACTACCGGATCGCGCACGTCACGGTGGACAACTCGGAGTGGATGCTGTCACGACCCTACGAAGACGCGCTGCGCAGCGGCAACGAAGCGAAGGCCAAACGTATCGGCCGCCTGCTGATCGAGCACATCGTCTCGGTCGTGCACCACGCGCAGGACGTGGCGCGCAGAAAGGTCGGCCGCGATGTCGATCAGGTGCTTCTGCTCCACGCGACGGAATTGGTCGCCGACCACATGGACGCGCTACTCGATACCCTCGCCGCGGAGGGCTTCCTCTTTATCTCACTGGAGGAGGCGCTGGCCGACTCCGTCTACCAGCTACCCGACGCCTACACCGGGCCGAAGGGCCTGTCGTGGCTCTACCGCATCGAGCCCTTGGATCCCGAGGATGTCGCTTGGGATGACGCCCGGGCCGAAGCTCTCGGCCAGGCTTTGCAGGCGGTTCGAAACTAGATCGCCCGCTCAGGTGAGGCCGACGAGCAACGCCGCCAGCACGAAGACGTTGCTTACCACCAGCGACCATCCCATGCGCCGCAGGTTGCGGGGATGAAGGCCCAGCAGCCCGAAGATGAGGGCGGCGAACGCGGTGGGCACTACGGCCACGGCGGCAAGTGCGGGAACGTCGCTGCCGATGGCCAGGCCCAGGGCTATGGCGATGGAGACGACGCTGAGCAGGGGAGCCAGGTGCACGGCCCGGCTCGGCTCCGCCGTCTTCGTCGCCCGGGCGATGATGGCGCGCACCGTTATCGTGCCGAGTGAAAAGACCACGGACCAGACGACGAACGCGACCAGGGTTTCACCGACGCCGGCGCCTCCGGCGAGCGCCACCGGGATCATCGTGCTCGAGAGTGCGACCGAGGCCAGAAGCTCGCCGATCAGCGTCTTCTCCTGACGGCTGAGGGTAAGGGGGGCCAGCAGCGCGCCCAAGGCGACGGGGACTATGGCCAAGTACCGTGCGGTTGGCGGTGCCAACCATAGCCCTGCGACTCCGGCAATTGCAGCGATGGCGAGGAGCATGGCTCCGCGTCGGCGTGCCCTGTCTCCCACCTCGCGCTTCGCACGACCCCCGCGTCCGCCACTCAAGATCATGACCGGCTCGTGGACGAGGAAGATGGCGATGATGGCGACGACTAGCAGAACAGGGGCGAAGCCAAGCTCGCCGAGCGCCAGCGCCGTCACCAGCGGAAAGCCCAGCTGGGCATACGCACCATGCTCCCGCGGTAAAAGCGATGGCCCCCGGCGCGCGCGCTCCTCCGTCATCGGTCCAGCTCCCGCCTCTCGTAGTAACACTGGTGGTAGTCCTCGGCGGGGTAGAACTCGGACGCTGGCGCGATCTCCGTCACGATCGAATGGCTGAAGTGACCGCTGCCCTCGAGCTTCTGCTTCGAGGCGAGCGCCGCCACCTCCTGCTCCGGCGAGTGGAAGAAAACGGCCGAGCGGTACTGCGATCCCACATCGGGACCCTGCCGGTCCGGCGTGGTCGGATCGTGGATGTTCCAGAATATCTCGAGCAGCTGCTCGTAGGAGATCCTCGACGGGTCGTACTCGATCTGCACCGCCTCCGTGTGCGTCGATTCCACTCCTTCTACCTTGCGAAAGGCGCCCTCGACTCCCCAGAAACAGCCCGCGGCGAACGTCGCTTTCTCCATACAGTTCCTGCACTCTCTTGTTGTCCGTTGACCTTCGACGCGCCGCGTGCCCCTCAGACGGGCGCCGCGTTCCCCATTGAAAACCGTTCTGGGCCGTCTTGAGTTCGCGCCATATAAACCGAACGCTCGATTCGGCGCAAGCTGGCGAGTGGATTCAGGTCAGGGAACCGAAGGCTCCCGGAGCGATCGCTCCGGGAGCCCTTGTATTTGTGTTGTGTCGTCGGTGCTGCTCGGTTCAGCCACCGAGCGTCATCAGGTAAGCGGCTGAGATATACCAGGTGCGTGTCTTGATCGAGTCGACGGTCTCGCTCGCCTCACTGATGTCCGTGAGACCGTGGTTGTACCAGATATCGCCGGTCAGCATGCCGGGACCGAAGTCGAAGCCTATCCCGGCGCCGAAGATGATGCCGGAATCGGCGCCCTTCGTGCGCGGCGCTCCCTGCCTGGCGGTCTCGCAGTCCCGCTTTTCTCCCTCGAAGGTCACCTTACAGCTGGACTCGAGGCCGAGCACGGGGCCCGAGAAGAGGCGCGGCGACAGGGGTAGCGGGAGCTTGACCACCGCCAGGACAGGGATCTCGAAGTAGGTCAGGTCGAGGGCGACACTGGCATCGCCTTCGGAGAAGCCCTTCTTGGAATACCAGACCTCGGTCTGCAGGCCGAACCAGTTGGAGATGTCCGCCAACCCGATTAAACCCAGGTGATAGCCGGTCTGGGTGCCGGTGTCGCCGTTGAAGGCGGTTCCTTTGGTATCGGCGCCGGCGATGTTGACGCCACCTCTCAAACCGAAGTGCAGCCGCTGAGCCTGGGCCGGAGCGGCGGCGAGCAAGAGGGACACCGCGAGTATGGGTAGTGTGAATCGCTTCATCGGAATCGCTGCTCCTATGCGTATGGCCACCTCGGCCGGAAGTCCGTCGTCCTAGGATCGAGGCGGTGGTCTTAATAAGGGGCGCGTAGGTGGAGCGCAAGCGCTTCTCCCGCCAGCCTAAACACCTGAGACGGCTGCATCGCTGGAGGGTGGGCCTTCCCCACAATCCATACGAGGCCGGGGGTGAGGAGTTTCGGGGCCTCCAGAGGCGTGAAAAAAGCCCTGCCGGGGTTCGCCCGGCAGGGCCCTTGTGGAGCCGCTCCCCTCGGATCGCTCCGGCGCTACACCTCCCACACGCCGACGAGGCGACGCAGGTCCTCGGCGGCGGCGACGAGCTGGGTCACCGAGGCGCTTATCTGCTGGGTCGTCGCCGACTGTTCCTGCACCGCGGCGCTCACGTCTTGGCTGCGGGACGCGTGCCCGGTGGCCGTCGCCGTTACCGACTCGACGTGACCGGCCACCTGGTCGAGCAGGGTCCGGCTACGCTCTACGGTGGCCAGCGCCTGGTCGGAAGCCTGAGCAACTTTCGCCAGGCCGGCGGCGATGGCATCGAGGGCATCCTCGGCGCCACGCGCTACGCCCTCGACTTGGACGACCTGGCCTTCGCCCTCCTGCATCTTGACGACCGCGGCGCCGACCCGCTCGCGGAGCTTGGCGACAACCTCCTCCACCTCGGTCGCCGCCCCGTCGGCTTCCGCCGCCAGCTTGCCGACCTCGTCGGCGACGACGGCGAACCCACGCCCTTCGTGGCCGGCGTGCGCCGCCTCGATGGCCGCGTTGAGCGAGAGCAGATGCGTCTGCTCGGCGATCGAAGCGATCCGCCTGACGAAGCCGGTGATGTGGTCGGTGGCGTCCTGTAGCCCCTCGAAGTCCAGGGCGGAGCCGTGCACGAAACCCTTGAGGGTCAACAACAGGGAGACTGCCTGGCGCACCGAGTCCTGGCTCTGGCCCGTCTGCTCCCGGATCGAATGACTCAGCTCGCGGTTGCGGTTGGCTTCCGATTCGATCTTCAGGGTCCCGTCCCTTAGCTCGACCACCGCCGCGGCCGTTTCGCTCAGCGAGTCGGCCTGCTTGTCGGCTCCATCCGATATCTCGCCCATCGCCAGGGCGACCTCGTGGGTCGAGGAGGCAACTTGTTCGGAGATAGACGAGAAGTCGGCTGCCGAAGACGAGAGCTGGGAAGCGGTGGAGACCACTTGCCCGGCGACGTCGGTCATGCTCGAGGCCATCGCGTTGAACGAGAACCCGAGATCGGCGAACTCCTTCGGCATACCCGACGTCCCGACCCGCGTGCGCAGATGGCCCTCACCAAACCGCCTGGCGGCCGTGACCAGCTCGGCGAGCGGGCGATCGATGGAGCGGACGGTCGCGTAGGCCAGGCCTCCACCGACCAACAGCGCGATCAGCAGGATGCCGAAAACATACCTTGCACGCTCCAGGGCGCGTCGTTGGAAAGCGGCGGAAGACGTCGCCAGAACCAGCGTCTGCCGTTCGCCCAGCGCCGAGATCAGACCCGCCGCCTCCTGCGCCAGCGGCTGCATCTCGTCGGCCAGCTGCCGTGCCTCAGTGCGCTGGCCGATATCGTACAGCGCGTGGGCACGGGCGAACTCCACCTCGAGGGTGGTGAGCGCCGCGGTCAGTTGCTCGACGAGCAGGACGTCCTCGGCGGAGAGGCCCTCCAGTTCTCGGTAGCGGTTGGCCACATCCTGCGTGCGGCCGGCGAGCTGGCTGTACTGTTGCTTCTGGTCGCGATCACCGGTGGCGAGGTACCCTTCGGCGGCGAAAATCAGCTCCAGGACATCGGCCTGCAGGCCGCTGCCCATCTCGGCCACGCGCGTCACCCGCGCCATACCGGATTCGTACTCGTCGGCCAGCCCGTTGAGCGAGCTGATACCGATAAGCCCGCTGGCCAGCAGGCCGAAGAGCAGCACGAGGAACGCGCCGGCCTGTCGAACCCTAATAGTCTGAATCACGAGCCACCCTCTACGCTCACAAATTCGATCACATTGCCGGAAACACGTCCGACGGCGAAGCTCTTCCCAATCGGGTCGCCGTTCTCGTCGAACGCGATACGCCCGCTCACGCCCGGGAACGCCTCGCGCGCTCTACCGACCTGCTCGAGGTAGTCGCGTATCTTCGCCCGGTCGAAGCCGACCTCGCTCGCCGCCCGTGCCAACAGCATCAAGGCGTCATAGCCAAGGGCCGCGAAGTGGTCGGGCGGTTCACCGTACCGGGCCTGATACGCATCGACGAACTCCTGGCCCCCGCCACCCGGAGCGTCCGGGTGGTAGAGCAATCCGATGTAGGTCCCCTCGAAGGCCGGGCCCTGGGCCGCGAGCCCGAGGATCCCGTCTCCGCCCACGAAGGGTGCGTCGATGCCCATCTCACGCGCTTGGCGGATGACCGGCGCGGCGCCGACGTCGGTGCCGCCGATGAAGATCAGGTCGGGTCGCGCGGCGCGGATCCCCATCAGATAGGCTTCAAAGTCCGTGGTACCGCCCTCGATGAATGGGTACTCCTCAACTAGGGCACCGCCGCCGGCTGTGTAAGCCCTGCCGAACCCATCTCGCAGACCGCGGCCGTAAGGGTCGTTCGCGTAGATGATCGCCGCTCTCGTACCCAACTCGCGCAGCGCGAACTCGGCCAGCCCTGCGGCGTTGACCGCATCGCTCGAGCAGACGCGGAAGATCCACTCGCCGGCATCGCTGATCTCTGGGCTGGTGGCAACAGGGGACACGATGGAAAGACCGCGGTTGTAGATCGGAGCGGCGGCGAGCATGGCGCCCGAATTGACATGCCCGACCACGGCCAGCACCGAGGCATCCGTGTACAGGTCGTCGGCCACAGTCACGGCGAGGCGCGTGCTGGCGCTGTCGGTCATCGCCACGAGCTCGACCGTTCGCCCATCGACTCCGCCCGCCGCGTTGAGCTGGTCGCGGGCCAGCTCGGCGCCGCGTAGCGCGTGTGAGCCGATGAACTGCTCGAGAGGTGCCGCCACGCCGAAGCGGACGGTGTCGCCTGAGCCTCCGCCGCCGCAGGCGGTCAGCGCAAGGATGACACCTGCCAGGCCGAGGAGCGACGCACGAATACGAGTGGATCGCATGAGCATGGGCTAGAAAGGAGTTTGGGGAAACGGGTGGGGGCGCGCTAAACTACAATAATCGAAAGGCTTACGTGCCGTCAAGGACGCGGGCGCGGCGCACTCTTCGCGGCCGACACAAGCGAGCTGCTCGTCTCGTACGGAAGGGCGGGCGACACAAGCGAGCTGCTCGTCTCGTACGGAAGGGCGGGACGGAAGGGCGGGGCTTCCAGCCCCGCGGGCACTACTCCGAAGATCCGACAAGGAGGTAAAATGGGCGGTATCGGCGGCCTTTTTGGCCTGATCGTGCTGATCGCCGATATCTGGGCTATCCTCAACATCTGGGAGAGCGGTGAATCCACAGGCGGCAAGCTTCTGTGGACCGTCGTGGTTCTCGTATTCCCGGTTGCCGGGTTCCTTGCCTGGCTACTCTTCGGACCGAAGAAATAGCGGGCTCGGCCGGTGCCACGTACTGTGGCGGCCGGCTGGGCTCAGCTTTCCGCCGGTCCGACCGGCTGCGCGTGCGTGATCTCGGCGACAGCGGCCTCAGGGGTCTTTACGATCAAGAAGTAGGCGAACAGCA
>JBDHHM010000181.1:0-7983 GCA_039589355.1 Gemmatimonadota bacterium
GCTGGGGTTCAGGATTTCGATCGATCTGGCGGCGCCTTCATAGCGAATTCCGCCGTCCCGACTCGATTCCCTCCGGGGCCGTGTAAACAGGCCGTGTAGACTTCGCGTCCATCGCTTCGCTGCCAGGAGTTCCCCCAGATTCAGGACCAGGTTCCGCCCTTCCTTCGCTTCCGATTACGCGCGCTCGGCCCAAGCCGCGTTCGTGGGCTCTTGAAGCAGCTCCAACCAGCGGGTCGGTGCTGCGGTTCCAGCGGATTGACGTTCGAGCGCCGGGTGCCAAGATTGACAAATCTCACACATGGCCCAGAACCGAGGAGGAAGTCCTATGAAATGCGGACTACGGGCGCCAATCCTCGTGGCCCTCGTCGTCGGGCTTGCCGCCTGTGCGCAAGACCGCGAGCGACCCGCGATGGAGCAGGAAGCTGCCGGAGCCGAGATGGAGGCGGCACCTGCTGCCGGCCAAGTCTACCCCAACATGCCGGCGGAACTTGTCTTCGAGAACGAGCGGTTCGTCGCCCAGCGACTCAGCAGTGAGCCGGGCCAGTGGGCCGGAGATCACTCCCATACCGGAGGCCAGCTGGTGGTGGTGTTAGAGGGAGGCACGCAGACCTATCGGGAGGGTGGCGAAGAAACGACGAAGACCCGCGAAGCTGGGGACGTCTTCTGGGTCGAGCCGACCGAGGCGCACGATCACGCTGTTTCCGGTGACTCACCCTTCACGAGGATCCTGGTCACGATCGCCGAGACGGAAGGGATGAGCGGCGTCCCGCAGACTTTCCCTAACATACCGGTGGAAGTCGTCTTCGAGAACGAGCGAGTCGTCGCCCAGCGAATCAGCAGTGAGCCCGGCCAGTGGGCCGGAGAGCATTCCCATACCGCGGGCCAGCTGCTGGTGGTGTTGAAGGGAGGCACGATCACCTATCGAGAGGGCGACGCGGAGACGCCGGTCACCTACGCAGAGGGGGAGGTTTTTTCGATCGAGCCGACCGAAGCGCACGATCATGCTGTCACCGGCGACTCACCGTTTGTGGGCGTCCTGATCACGGTCAAGTAGTTCAGCGGCCTTATCGGACGCGAGCGCGCCTGGCAGGTGGAGATCTTCTGGCCGGGTTCGGGATCCGCTTGAAGACTGAAAGCCCTGCCGCACGTGAGGCAGGGCTTTGTCCTGCGGCCATCGAGCGGGAACTCGGTCGCGTGAGAGCGGTTCTGACCTGCGTTCTGATCGCCGGATCGTTGTCGACGACCGCGAGCGCGCAGGCAGTTCCCGGTCAAGGTGGCGACCAGGCGACCGTATGGTACCTGCGCCATGCTGGCTGGGCGGTTCGCCTCGGCGACGCGCTGCTAGTCTTCGATTACCAAGAGTCGCTTCAGATGGAAGACGTCACTGACGACACTCCGCGCAATCTCGAGAATGGACTCATCGATCCCGAAGAGATCAGCGATCTCGACGTGTTCGTCTTCGTGACACACGCCCACGGTGACCATTACGACCCCGTCATCTTCGAGTGGCAGGGTGAGGTCGAGAACCTCACATACTTCATCGGTTGGGACGAACAGCCGGAGTCGCACTGCGAACGTTTCACCGGAGCCGACGCCGACTGTCACACCATGGGGGAGCTGCGGGCAACAGCGGAAGTGGGTGGCATACAGGTCTACACGATCTATTCCCACCACAACGACATTCCCGAGGTGGCATACCTGGTCCGTCACGGTGACTGGATTGTGTATCACAACGGCGACTACATGGCCGACCACGTGGATGATTACGCCTATCTGAAGACGATCAGCGACCGAATCGACGTGGCGTTCGTGGCCGGGCTTCCGGGTCGCAGTTGGCCTCACCTGGCTCGGGCCGTTCACCTTGCTCGCGAGTTTGATGTGCCGGTGCTGTTCGCGATGCACTTCCGCGATCGTGAGATGTGTGAGACGTTCGTGGCTGATGCGGCAGCGGAGGGTGTGAGCGCCGAGGTCAAGTGCCCGACGGCGCGGGGGCAGCGGTTCGTGGTGGCGAAGGGTGGTGGGGGGCGGTAGGCACGGCGCGCGGCGTTCTACCTGATGGTGACGTCATCTCGAGAACTACGTACCCATCGAGGTTAGCGAGCCGGGTACTCTCTCGGCCGGTTCTTCTAGCCTGAGCCCTCAGGGGCCCTTACCTTTCTGCTGCCCAACACACCACACACGGGAGGTCACTATGAGTACGCGATCCGTACTGCTCGCGGCGCTTGCGCTCGCTGTGGCGAGCACGGCGTGTCAACCGCCCGCCCAGCAGGCCGGTCCGCTGTCCGAGGAGGATGTGGCGGCTATCACGAGTGCGAGCCAGGCGTGGGCCGAGGCATACGGGGCTAACGACGATGCCGGCATGCTTGCGTTCTCGACCGAGGATCTGGTCTTGATGCCGCCGGACATGCCATTGCTTCAAGGGATGCCAGCCGCAGAGGAGTATCTTGCCAGCTTCACAGGGACCGAGCTGAATGTGACTCGCCTGGAGATCGAAGGTCGCGGTGACTTGGCCTTCGAGCGGGCAACCTACGTGGCCACGGCTGTTCCAGAGGGTGCGACAGAGGCGATAACCTACGCTGGCAAGTACGTGAATATCTGGAGGAAACAGGCCGACGGCTCGTGGCTTATTGCGACCTGCATCTTTAACTCGGACGAGCCGATTCCATGGGAGAGTTCCGAAACTTAGCAGAGTCGGCCCGACACCTGCTGGCTCCGAGTCCGTGAATAGCGGCCGGAGCCCACCAACCCTCTTAAGGAGGTGGACTCATGGGTAAGATCAATCTCGGACGGGTGGTGCTGGGTGGACTGCTTGCCGGCGTGGTCCTGAGCGTGTTCGAGTTCGTGCTCAACGGCCCGATACTCGGCGACCAGTGGACCGCCGCCATGGAGTCGCTGAACCGGACGGCGCCTGAAAGTGCGGGAGTGATGATCGCGTACGTCGTCTGGAATTTCTTGCTGGGCATCGCTCTCGTTTGGTTTTACGCCGCCGTCCGACCTCGGTTCGGGCCGGGTCCCAAGACCGCCGTCATCACGGGTCTGGCGGTCTGGTTCGTAGTCTGGCTCTTGGGGTTCGGTGGGACCATGATCGGCGGATTGTTCCCCACCAACCTCGTCGTGACCATAGTGATCTGGGAGCTCTTCGAGGTTCCCATCGCGACGCTCGCCGGGGCCTGGCTGTACCAGGAAGGAGGAGTTCCGGCCGCCGCTGCCCCGAAGATGTGACGTCGCGGGCGCAACCGGTCGCCGTAGTCGAGCCCTGCCGCCCGCCGGCGGCAGGGCTTCCCTATCACGTGGCCCCGGCACCAAGATCGCCGACGATCCGAAGTCGAAGCACGTACTGCACGTCGAACTCGTGACGCCACACGCCGTAAATCCTGCCGCCCCGGATCGTACGCAACGTGAAGCGCGCCGGCATCGTGACTACGCCGAGATACCGTCCCGCACTGTCGAAGATGTCCCAGTCGGACGCTCCCGCGATCCCGAAGTTCCCCATCGCTCCGCCCTGCGCCTGGCCATGCTGGACCCTGGCTGACGCTCGGTGCCTTCTTCGCGGCCTGCGGTTTCCCCGGAGGATCGCTCAGCGAACGCCCGTCTCCCGCTCGAGCTCCGCAAGTCGCGACTCGATAGCCAGGAGCCGTTCCGAGTCCGGTGCGTCGTAAGCCCGTTCGAGCGCCAGTGCTCTCCGGTAACTGTCCAGGGCTAGCTCGAGATCTCCCAGCCTATGATGTAGTCGCCCGAGCCTGTATTGAGCCCACGACGAGGTTGGGTAGCGTTGCGTGGCGAGAGTGGCTATCTGGACGGCGGACGGCGCGTCGTTCACCGTGCTCGAGAGTCGGAGGTAGGCCGACTCCGGGATCTCGACTTGGTAGCCCCAGCGCACTGACAGGTCATCATAGAACTTCTCGACTGCGTCCAACCCTCCTGCAAGGACCTCATCCGGCATCACCCACTCCGAGTAAAGACCCCTCAGTCCCTCGAATAGCGCCTTGTACGGAACGTACCTGTGGCTTTCTCCCGGGATCTCGATGTACGTGATGGGCGATTCGCCAGACGATCCCTGCCCGAACAGCGGAACGAAATTGTCGCGGACGGACCCGGTCATGCCGCTCCCTTCCAGGGCGCCCAGTGTGACGACGAGTGGCTTGCTCGTCACCGAACCGGCGCTCAGCAGCGAATCGGCCCGCTGCACCATGACCTGATTGTCCCACCAGAGGCTCGGGCTGATGGCGATGTAGGCCGAGAATAAGTCCGGGCTTTTCAGAAACGTGTGTGCGGTGAGCAGGCCGCCCAGCGACCACCCGCAGAGGAGCCGGTACGGGTGCGTTCGGTATTCGCCATCGATGAGTGGGAATAGCTCCGTCTCGAGGAACTGGAGGAACCTGTCCGCCGATCCGCTGGTTGGGAAGCGGCTGGCGCCTTGCACCGGAGCGTGTGTCGGCGTGAAGTCCCTGTTCCGGTCGACGTTGATGATCCCCACCACGATCATCTCCGGGACCGGCTGGTGCATGGCCACGAAGTGCACGTATGCGTTCTCCGACAGGAACTGCACGGTGGCGACCGCCGTCGGGAAGAAGTACTCTCCGTCCAGTAGATACAGGACGGGGTAGCCCCTCGCCGAGGTCTCGTAGCTCTCGGGAAGTCGGACGACGACCGTGCGCTCTTCGGCCAGTACGTGGGAACGGAAGGTGATCTTCTCTCCCGTCGCCACGCTCTCCGCCGCTACCTGCGCCCCTGCTGGACCCGGATTCAACCAGCTGACTAGAACGTACACGAGTATCGCTACGCGCATGCTCCGACACATAGGCGCTTCCCTCACTTTTGGGATCCTGGTTATCCCAGCGATGCGGTGTGGTGGGATCTCACGCGGCCTTCGGACCGCTATGTTCGGTCATCTCTGTCTCGCCAGGCCTGGACTCTCCGAAACATATCCGAGCACCCAATGCGGTGAGCCGGGCCAACCCCGCGAAACGGCGGTAGTCCCAGGCCCTGAGCCCCGTCCGCCCAAGAACTTCACTGACTCTAAGCAGGAACCGGCGAAGCCCCGGGCGGCGGTGATCGCTGCGCTCGAGGGAGTGAGTGTGCGAGGCGAGCCGTTTTGTATTGATACAATACATCGGGACAAGCTCCATTGTAACGGTGACACATTACCATGTTGGTCTTGACACAATGCCCTGTCAAGGACTAGATTGTCACCATGACAATATGGTCGCCTGATATCAGGAAAAGACAGGGGCCCGTATACAGGGCCATCGCCGACGCCATCGCCCAGGCACTGGAGGCCGGCGATCTGCAGCCGGGCGAGGGTCTGCCGACTCACCGGGCGCTGGCCCGGGCGCTCGGCGTGACGGTAGGAACGGTGAGCCGGGGCTACGCGGAAGCTGAGCGCCGGGGGATGGTCGTGGGCGAGGTTGGCCGCGGCACCTTCGTGCGGGGCAGGGAGGCCGGCGGTCTGGCGGCTCTCGATGAGAGCGAGGCGGGGGTCGCCGTGGACATGGGGCTCAAACTCCCACCTGCTGGGCTATCAGCGATACTCGGGTTCGCTGGTTCAGCGGGAAGCGGGAGCTCGGCTGCTGCGGCGCTTGGGTCTGGACGCGGAAGCTGCCGGCGTGTTGGTGACCGCGGGCGGCCAGCACGCGTTGAATGTCATCTTCGCGACGCTCACGCGCCCGGGCGATCTCGTGTTCACCGAGTCGCTCACTTACCCGGGCATGAAATCGCTGGCGCAGATGCTGGGTCTTGGTCTCCAGGGCCTGCCGGTGGACGAGCATGGGCTGATTCCGGACGAGGCGCGGGCGCTCTACGTGATCCCCACCTTGCAGAACCCAACGTGCTCGATCATGCCGGCGGAGCGGCGGCGGCGGATAGCCGAGATCGGCGAGCGCCACGGAGTCCTGATCGTCGAGGACGACGTTCACGGTCTGTTGGTGGAAAAGTCTCCATCCCCGATCACGACCTACGCGCCCGAGCACAGCGTCTACGTGGCGAGCACCGGGAAGAGCATCGCTCCCGCGCTCCGGGTCGGCTACCTGCTGGCGCCTGAGGGATTGGTGGAGCGGTTGGACGCCGGCGTGCGAACCACGACCTGGATGGCCTCGCCGATCACGGCAGAGATCGCCGCGCAATGGATCAACGAGGGCACCGTGGACCGAATAGTCGCCGGCAAGCGCGCGCTGGCGCGGGAACGTCAGCGGATCGTGCGGGAGCAGCTCGCGGGCTTCGACTACGTTGGTCACCCGGATGCGATCCACGTGTGGCTGCGCCTTCCGGAGCCTTGGCGTTCCGGGGACTTCGTGGAGCAGGCCAGCCAGCGTGGCGTGCAGGTCACCGGTGCAGAGGTGTTCGCCGTGGGCCGGGAGGCGATTCCCCATGCTGTCCGCCTCGGCATCGCCGCGCCGGCGAGCCACGATGCTCTTTGCCGCGGCCTCGGTGTGCTGCGTGAAATCCTGGAAGGCCGATCGGAGCCCTGCTGTACGGTAGTCTGAATCGGGAGCCGCTGGTTGCTCACGAGCGCAGCCTTGGCAGCGAGCTACGTGCCGGCTCGCCGTGCTTCGAAGGTGGGTCCGGTGGAGGCGCTGAGGCGCGACTCGGGCGGCGTGTGGAGAGTGAAGTCGTTTTCGTTCTATCCTATCATGTAAGACAGACCGCCGCAGAGTCAAACCCATACGTCAGCGCTTCATCGTTCCGGCGGTCCCGCTTGGCGCTCCTGGGCGCGGCTCATCGCAAATTCATTACCGGCTGCGACATCTCTCCCGATACTCATAGTAGACCGGTGCTCGTTAGCGCATCGCACCATCTGGTCACTGTAACTCAGAGGCAATGATCCGCCATGATCCAACGTCGTCGTGGCGCGACAAACCCAGATCAGTCGGGCCCCACAAGGCCTTCCGTCTCGCGGCGCAGGTTTCTCAAGCGGGGCGTCGGAGCCCTGGTGGCCTGCGCACTTCCCGGCTGCGACAGCGTGCCCACCTGGGCGCAAATCGCTGATCCAAGACTCACTGCAACGCCGGGAGACCCGACGATTGCGCCCCCCATTGGCTTGAGCGCGCTGGGTCTCGTTAATCCACGCATAGGTAGTGGACGCGATGGCGTGCTCTACGTGCCTGAGAGCTATTCCGCCGACACAGCCGCGCCGCTCTTCGTGGCCCTCCATGGCGCGGGTGGCCAGGGAAGCGACTGGGCGAGCTACTATGCGCGAGCGGAGAGCCGGGGGATCGTCTTCCTGGCGCCAGATTCGCGATCGGCAACCTGGGATCTGATGCGTGGTTTTTCCGCCGCCGACGTGGCGTTTCTCGACCGGGCACTTCGGCACACCTTCCAGCGCTGTCGAATCGACCCTGCGCAGATCGCACTCGCGGGGTTTTCGGACGGGGCCTCTTACGCCCTCTCACTTGGGGTCTCCAACGGAGACCTCTTTAGCCACCTGGTTGGGTACTCGCCGGGCTTCCTGAACACCTCGCCGCCCTTGGTCGGCGAGCCGAGGATCTTCGTCTCCCACGGCACGCAGGACCCGGTCCTGTCTGTGAGTTTGAGCCGTGCCTTGATCGTACCGGAGCTTCGCAACGCGGGGTATGACGTGACCTACCGAGAGTTCGACGGAGGCCATGAAGTTCCCGCCGAGATCTCAGAGGAGGCGTTGGACTGGTTTCTTGCCTAGGCCGACGGCGAAGCCGCCCGCATGCCCTGGATTGTCGGGGCTCGAGAGAACATCAGTTACGATTCTGGACTAACGTGTGCATTGGAGCAGAAAGGACCTCTTTGAGGTCTGGCTATTAATCATACGGCGTAATGGGTGTCGTCTGCCCTCAAGACAGTAGAGCGGGCTCTGTGGCAGCTAGCGTCAAAAGGGCGGGCTCGTCACCTGAATGGGCGGGCCAGTCACCTGCATTGGCCGCGGCATCGCTGGGGGGCACCCAGAGTCGGTCCGGCTAGCCGTACTTCTCGAGTAGCGCCTTGAAGCGTGAATGGGCGCGGAGAGGATCACCC
>JBDHHM010000182.1:0-4364 GCA_039589355.1 Gemmatimonadota bacterium
GTGAGTATCTCGACCGCAGACGCGCCATCACCGACTACGGTCATTACCTGAAGCTGCGAGGGAAGATCCGGAGATCATGAGAGACGTCTTCATCATCGGAACGGGCCAGACACCGGTAGGTGAGCACTGGCATCTGGGTCTGCGGGAATTGGGCGCGAGGGCGATTCGCGACGCATTGGCCGAGGCCCGGTTCGAGCGCGTCGACGCGCTCTACGTTGGCAACATGCTGAGCGGCTGCGTCAACGGCCAGGAGAACCTGGCGACGCTGCTGGCCGACGCGGCGGGCCTACTGCCCGCGGAGGCCTGGAAGGTCGAGGCGGCGTGCGCGTCGGGAGGGGCGGCGGTGCGGGCGGCCGCGCTGGCGGTCGGAGCCGGTGCCTACGATGTCGCCGTGGCCGTTGGCGTCGAGAAGATGACTGACGGAGTGGCCGGAACCGTCTCGGCCGGTCTCGCAACCGCTTCGGACCAGGACTATGAGGCCAGTCACGGTTTCAGCTTCACTGCGCTCTCAGCGTTGATCATGAGACGCTACATGCACGAGACCAAATGGGCACGCGAGGATTTCGCGCCTTTCGCGGTGACCGCGCACCGCAACGCAGCTGGAAACCAGCACGCGATGTTCAAGGAGCCCATCAGCGTCGAGGACTTCAACCGTTCGCCCGTCGTGGCCTCGCCCATCAGCGTCCTCGACGCGGCGCCGATCTGCGACGGTGCCGCCGCCGTGGTGCTCTGCTCGAAAAACGCGATCGAAGCGCACCACGAGCCCGTGCGGATCGCCGCCTCGGCCTCGGCCACCGACACCATCGCGCTGGGGGGGCGGGAAGACATTCTGACCCTTGGCTCGGCGGCCGTGTCGGCGTCGCGCTGCTTCGAGGCCGCCGGCTTGAAGTCGAGCGACATGGACCTGTTCGAGGCGCACGACGCCTTCACCATCATCACGGCGCTCTCGCTCGAGGCGTGCGGCTTCGCCCGACGGGGAGAAGCAGTGCGTCTGGCGCAGGACGGCTGCCTGGAGCCAGGTGCGTGCATCCCGATCTCGACGTGCGGTGGACTGAAGGCCCGCGGCCATCCGGTCGGCGCGAGCGGCACCTACCAGATCGTGGAGGCGGCGCTTCAGCTCCGGGGCTGCGCCGGCACGAATCAGTTGCGCGAAGCCCGCCGGGCCCTGACTCAATCCATCGGCGGTCACGGTTCGGTTGCCGTGACCCACATCCTGGAAGCGTAGCGTCTCATGGATCTGCCACGTTTTCATCGCCTGCGCCCCGCCTACTACCGCCTGGAGGGGCAGGGGTGCGCCTCCTGCGGCGCGATCCAGTTTCCGCCCCGCATGGCGTGCAGCTCATGCGGGGGAACCGAGCTGGAGTGCCATACGCTCTCGGGTCGCGGGACTGTGCACAGCTACTCGGAGGTCGCGCAGACGCCGGATGGGTTCGAGCCCCCCCACCTGATGGCCCTGGTTCGGCTCGACGAGGGTGTCGTCATCGCGGCCCAGCTCACCGACGTCGATCCCGACGATATCGAGATCGGCATGCCGGTGGAGATGGTGATCAGGCGGATCAGGGACCACGGACCGCAGGGCCTCCTGGTCTACGGCTACAAGTTCCGCCCCATGGTCTCGCGGAGAGCGGCCTCATGAGCCCGCCGCGCTGGCCAACGCTTCACGACGCGGTCGCGACGATCCCCGACGGCGCGAGCGTGGCGCCGGGTGGGTTCATGCTGGGCAGGGCGCCGATGGCCTTGGTGTTCGAGCTGGTGCGCCAGGGCCGAAGCGGCCTCCACATCGTGTCGCTGCCCAACCCGCTGCCGGCGGAGATCTTGGTGGCTGCCGGCGCCGCGTCGCGAGTGGAGTTCCTGTTCACCGCCATCAGCCTCGACGGCGGCGTGCGTCCGATGCCTTGTCTCAAGCGTGCGATCGAAGGCGGCTCCATCGACTGGCAGGAGCACGACGGCTATCGGATCGTCCAGCGTCTGCGAGCGGCGGCGATGGGCGTCCCCTTCCTGCCGGTGCCGGACTTCGACGCCTCGGCGGTCGCGCTACGCTCGCCCTTGCCGTCGGTGACCGATCCGTTCACCGGCGAACAGGTACCGGTGGAGGCCGCGTTCCACCCGGACGTCGCTCTCATCCACGCGCGCGCCGCGGATCACCGAGGCAACCTCTGGATCGAGGACCCGACCACGGATCTGCCGATCGCCGGAGCGGCGCACCGGATCGTGGCCACTGTCGAGGAGCGCGTCGATCGCATCCCGAGCGCGACGATCCCCGGCTTCATGGTCGATATGGTGGTCGAGGAGCCCTTCGGGGCGTATCCGACAGGCTGTGTGGGTCTGTACCCTGCCGACGAGGAGCATCTCGATCTCTATCTGAGCGGCGCCGCCAAGGGGGACGAGGCAGCATATCTCGACCAAGTCGTCCGCGGCTCGCGCAGGCAGGCGGAGATCGCCCGGAAGGCGGCATGATGAGCGCGCAGGATAGCAACGGCCGGGCGACCCGGGCCGAGACGCTGGTCGCCGCGATGGCGCGCGAGATTCGCGACGGCGACGTCGTCGCCACCGGCGTCGCGTCGCCCCTGCCGATCCTGGCCATCGAAGTGGCTCGACGAACCCACGCCCCGAACCTGACCTATCTGGCGTGCGTTGGCTCGCTCGACCCCCAGATCTCGACTCTCCGGCTCTGCTCCGAAGATCTCTCGTATCTCGACGGGCGCAGTGGCGAGGTCACGATTCCCGACCTCTTCGACCACGCCAGACGCGGCCGGGTGGACGTCATGTTCTTCGGTGCAGCGGAGGTCGACGGCGGCGGCGACACCAACCTGACCGCCGCCGGCAGCATCGACGAGCCCCGATACAAGTTCCCCGGGGTTGCCGGCGCGGCGACCCTGAGACGGTGGGTACGCCGGCCGGTCCTGCTGGTCAGCCGCCAGAGTCCGCGCAACCTGGTTCCCAAGGTACAGATCGCTTCCACCACCGACCGCGACCGGCGCACACGGCTGCTGACGGATCTCGGGACGTTCGTGCTCGGCGCTGGGGGAGCGGAGTTGCTGGGCCGACACGCCTGGGCGGACGCGGAAACGATCGCCGAGCGCACTGGCTTCGACTTCGCGGTGGCGGAGCCGTTGCCGGTCATCGACCCGCCTGGTCCCGGGTACGTGGAGGCCATCCGGTCCATCGACGGGCACGGTCTATGTGAGCGGCTGGTCGGCCGCGGGTAAAACAAGGAGAGATCATGGAAGCCGTTGTGCTGCGCGAGTTCGGCTCGCCCGAAAATCTCAAACCGGAGCACGTGCCGGATCCGATCGCGGGCCCGGGTGAAGTGTTGATCCGGGTCGAGGCCTGTGGCGTCTGCTACCACGACGTCATCAACCGGCGCGGCAGTCTCCCGCGCACCAGCGTGCCGGCCATACTCGGCCACGAGGCGGCCGGCGCGGTCATCGAGGTCGGGCCGGAGGTAGATGGTTGGTCGGTGGGCGACGGCGCCGCCACCCTGCAGCGGCTGCACTGCGGCGAGTGCAAGCACTGTCGCGCGGGCCGCAAGAGCCTCTGCAAGAGGGACACACGGTTTTTCGGAGAAGAGATTCCCGGTGGCTACGCCGCCTTCATGACCGCCCCCGTCGCCGGGCTTGGCCGGGTTCCAGGCGACGTCGATTGGCCGGTTGCCGCGACGGCATGCTGTACGAGCGGCACCGCTGTTCACGTGGTGCGCACCCGCGCCAAGGTGCAAAGAGGCGAGACGGTCCTCGTGACCGGCGCCAGCGGCGGCGTGGGGACCCAGGCGCTGCAGCTCGCTCGTCACGATGGGGCGCGCGTCATTGCGGTGACGTCGAGCGAGGCCAAGGCCGAGGCGTTGTACGAGGTCGGCGCGCACGACGTCATCATCTCACCCGATCTGAATTTCTCGCGGCAGGCACGGAAGATCACCGGCGGCCAGGGCGTCGACGTGGCGCTGGAGATCGTGGGCAGCATGACATTCGAACAAAGCCTGCGCTCGCTGGCGCCCGGTGGACGGCTCGTCGTCGTTGGCAACCTCGAGACGGTGCCGGTGCAGGTCAATCCTGGACTCTTGATCCTCAAGGAGCTGGAGATCCTCGGCGCGTATGCCACTACCGAGGCCGAGCTGCGCGAGGCCTTCTCCCTGATACAGACCGGAGCGCTGCGTCCGGCGGTCTCCGAGGTGCTGCCGTTGCGAGATGCCTGGCGCGCCCACGAGCGGCTGGAGCAGAGAGGCGTGACTGGGAGGCTGGTATTGGCGCCTGGCCTGTGAGTCCAGCGCGGCACATCGCGCGGAGCGCGGGTTTCAACCCGCGAACAGGCTGCCTCGGCACGTTGCGGGTGGGTCGGCGTCAAATCCCTCATTGCCTATTCCTTAT
>JBDHHM010000183.1:0-8424 GCA_039589355.1 Gemmatimonadota bacterium
TCGCGTGAGACGGGTGATATTGTCACTGCCCTGGCGGCCAACCTCGAAGAGGACAACATCGGCGCCATCGTCCTCGGCAATTACCTCCACCTGAAAGAGGGCGACCCCGTTCGGCGGACCGGGCAGGTACTCTCTATACCCGTCGGTCCCGAGCTCATCGGGCGGGTAGTCAGCCCGCTGGGCGAGCCTCTCGACGGCAGGGGGGCCATCGAGTGCAAGCAGCGGATGCGGGTCGAGCGCAAGGCACCGGGCATCGTCTACCGGCGTCCGGTGAAGGAGCCGCTGCAGACGGGCCTCAAAGCGATCGACTCGATGACGCCCATCGGGCGCGGCCAGCGCGAGCTGATCATCGGCGACCGCAGCACCGGCAAGACGGCCATCGCCGTCGATACGATCATCAACCAGGTGTCGGCCAGAAGGCGTCGACGATTGCCGCACTGGTCGACCGATTGGAGCGTGAGGGCGCTATGGAGCACAGCATCGTGGTCGCGGCGAACGCCAGCGACCCGGCGACGCTGCAATTCGTCGCGCCCTACTGCGGCTGCACGATGGCCGAATACTTCATGTACAAGGAGGGTGGCCACACGCTCTGCGTCTACGACGACCTCTCCAAGCAGGCGCAGGCATACCGCCAACTGTCGCTCGTGCTGCGGCGGCCTCCCGGTCGTGAGGCTTACCCCGGCGACATCTTCTATAACCACTCCAGACTGCTGGAGCGCGCGGCCAAGGTCACCGAAGATGAGGAGATCATCAAAGGCCACCCGGAGATCGAGAAGACAGGCGGCTCGCTCACGGCGCTGCCGATCATCGAGACGCAGGCGGGGGACGTCGCTGCCTACATTCCGACCAACGTGATCTCGATCACGGACGGTCAGATCTACCTCGAGAACGACCTCTTCTATGCCGGCGTCCGGCCGGCGATGAACGTGGGAATCTCGGTGTCCCGTGTCGGTGGCTCGGCTCAGCTCAAGGCGATGCGCCAGGTGGCAGGCCGCCTGCGCCTCGACCTGGCCCAGTACCGGGAGCTCGAGGCCTTCGCCCAGTTCGCCGCCGAGCTCGACACAGCGACCCAAAAGCAGCTCGCCCGCGGAGAGCGAATGGTCGAGGTGTTGAAACAGGGTCAGTACCAGCCGCTGCCGGTCGAGCATCAAGTGATGATCATCTATGCCGGCACCAACGGTCATCTCGACGACATCGAGGTCGCCGAGATCAAGGAGTGGGAGGCCGGGTTCCACAACTTCATGAGGGCCAGCCACGCGGACGTGGGTAAGGCGATCCGCGCCGAGGGCCAGATATCGGAAGCGACCGAGGAGCGGTTGAAGAAGGCGATCGAAGAGTGCAAGGAGCAGTTCTTCGCCGGCAAGCGTCGCGAGACGGCGGCGCCGGCCGCCACCGGGTAGGAGCGCATGTCGAAGGCACGTGACATACGGCGACGAATCCGCTCGATCCAGAGCACGCGCCAGATCACGCATACCATGGAGATGGTCGCGGCCTCGAAGTTGCGCCGTGCCCAGGACCGCGTGCGGGCGGCGCGTCCCTACGCCGCCAAGCTAGCAGAAGTCATTTCGGGTCTCTTCGCCCCCGAACTGGCGGAGCGGTACCCGATACTCAGGCAGCCCGAAAAAGTACGCCGCTCGGCTCTGGTCCTGATTACGAGTAATCGGGGCTTGGCGGGCGGCTTCAACGTCAACCTGATTCGCAAGGCGCGCGGTGTTCTCGATCAGCTCCGTGGTGACGGGGTCGATGTCGAGTTCCATGTAATTGGGAGAAAAGGGATCAACTTCTTCCAGTTCAAGGGGGAACCGATGGCTTCCAGACGGCTGGACATAACGGACCGCCCGAGCATGGAAGACGCCCGCTCGATCATCGATCCACTCATCCCGCGCTTCGAGTCGGGTGAGCTCGATGCGATCGATGTCGTATATGCGCATTTCAAGAACGCGCTCTTTACGCCGCCGACCCTGATGCGGGTGCTCCCGATCAGCCCGCCCGACGACTCGCGTCGAGCACGTGCGTACAACTACCTCTTCGCGCCGTCCGCCGAGGAGATCTTGACCTTTGTGCTGCCGCTTTACGTCCGTAATGCGGTCTATCGTGCGCTGGTCGAGTCGGCTGCGGCCGAGCAGGGGGCGCGAATGACGGCGATGAAAAACGCGACCGACAACGCCGACGATTTGATCAAGACACTGACTCTTCAGTACAACAAAGCGCGCCAGGCGCAGATCACCCAGGAGCTCACAGAGATCACCGGGGGCGCCGAGGCGTTGAGAGGCTAGTCGAGGAAACGAAGCGAGCGACAATGGCTGACAACATAGGTAAGGTAGTACAGGTCATCGGACCGGTCGTCGACCTCGAGTTCGAGCCCGAGAGGTTGCCGGAGATCTATTCGGCGGTGCGGGTGAAGGGCGATGGCGAAACGCCCATCGACGTCGTCTGCGAGGTCCAGCAGCACCTCGGACGGAGCCAGGTCCGCACCGTAGCCATGGACATCACCGACGGCATCGTTCGTGGCATGAAGGCTATCGATACCGGTGGCCCCATCACGACGCCCGTCGGTCGCGCGCCGCTGGGTCGGATCATCAACGTGCTGGGCGAGCCGGTGGACGAACAGGGCCCGGTGCACGCCGAGGAGCGCTGGCCGATCCATCGGCCGCCGGTCATGCTCGAGGACCTGGTGCCGACCACCGAGATCTTCGAGACGGGAATGAAGGTCGTCGACCTCATCGCGCCGTACCTGAAGGGAGGCAAGACGGGCCTCTTCGGGGGCGCCGGCGTTGGGAAGACCGTCATTATCATGGAGCTCATCCACAACATCGCCACCGAGCACGGCGGCCGCTCCGTCTTCTGCGGTGTGGGTGAGCGAACCCGCGAGGGCAACGACCTGTGGCTCGAGATGACCGAAGCCGGCGTGATCACGCCCGGCGACCCGGACAAGAGCAGTGCGGCACTCATCTACGGCCAGATGAACGAGCCGCCGGGCGCCCGCTTCCGGGTCGGCCTGACCGGCCTCACGGTCGCCGAGTACTACCGCGACGTGGAAGGTCAGGACGTGCTCGTCTTCATCGACAACATCTACCGCTTCATCCAAGCCGGTAACGAGGTATCGGCGCTGCTCGGCCGTATGCCTTCGGCGGTGGGTTACCAGCCGACCCTCGGCACCGACGTCGGTGAGCTGATGGAGCGGATCACCTCGACACGCAAAGGCTCCATCACCTCGGTGCAGGCCATCTATGTGCCCGCCGACGACCTGACGGACCCGGGTCCGGCTACGACGTTCGCGCACCTCGATGCGACGACCGTGCTCTCGCGCCGGATCGTCGAGCTGGGCATCTACCCGGCCGTCGACCCGCTCGACTCGACCAGCCGCATCCTCGACCCACAGTACGTCGGCGATCGCCATTACGCCGTGGCTACGCGCGTACAGGAGATCCTCCAACGTTACAAGGACCTGCAGGACATCATCGCGATCCTCGGCATGGATGAGCTGTCCGAGGAGGACAAGCTGATAGTGAACCGAGCGCGCCGGATCGAGCGCTTCCTCTCGCAGCCGTTCTTCGTTGCCGAGCAGTTCACCGGCATTCAGGGCCGCTACGTGCGGCGCGAGGACACGGTCGAGTCGTTCGAGCGGGTGGTGAACGGCGAGTTTGACGAGCTACCCGAGCAGGCGTTTTACATGGTCGGCGACGTCAACGAGGTAGTCGACAAAGCCAAGAAGATGGGTAGCTGACGATGGCGGTTATCGGAAGCGGCCGGGGCTTCAACCTCTCGGTGATCTCACCGGAGCGGAAGGTCTTTGAGGGCCCGGCGAAGTTCCTCGTGGTTCCCGGTTTCGATGGCGAGATCGGTATCCTCCACGATCACGCGCCTCTCATGGCGCTGCTCGGCGAGGGCACGCTTCGCATAGTCACCGATGAGGGCACGCGACGATTCCGGGTGTCGGGAGGGTTCCTGCAGGTCGTGGACAACGAGGTGTCGGTGCTGAGCGAGGAAGCGACTGAACGGTAGTCGGGAATGGCCAGCGGGTCGTGGAATGCACCGCGCTGGCCATCGTCGTTCTGACAACCGACTACCGGTCACCGGCCTAATCAGGCCTCTCCAGCCCGTACGTCTTGATCTTCCGATACAGCGTCTTCGCCGAGATCCCCAGCGTGTCCGCCGCCCGCCCCTGGTGCCAGTTCTCTCGCTTCATCGATATGGGCCCGCTCCAAGTTGTCCAGCGAAACATCGTGTCCGACCAGCGGGCCGCCGCCATCGCTGCGGCGACCGTGAGCTAGGTCGCGCGGCAGGTCCTGGGGCCGGATCTCTTGGCCGGCGCGGAGGATCACAAGGCGCTCGATGATATTCCTCAACTCGCGAACGTTGCCCGGCCAGTTGTAGGCGACCAACGCTTCGAGGACCTCGTCGGTGAGCTCCGGCGGGTTCGCGCTGAGCTGCTTCTTCAGAAAGTGTCGCGCCAGAACAGGAATGTCCTCGGGGCGGTCGCGTAGCGGCGGGATGAATATGGTCAGCGTGTTGATCCTATAATAGAGGTCATCCCGGAAGTTGCCTTCCGCCACCTCGACCTCCAGTTCGCGGTTGGTCGCTGCCAGCAGCCGGATGTCGGTGCTCACCTTCTGAGTGCCGCCGACGCGGAAGAACTCGCCCATTTCCAGTGCCCGCAAGAGTTTGGACTGAAGACGCGGCGCCAGCTCGGCGATCTCATCCATGAACAGAGTCCCGCTGTCGGCGAGCTCGAATAGCCCCAGCTTGCGCGTCATGGCGCCGGTGAAGGCGCCCCGCTCGTGCCCGAACAGCTCCGACTCGAGGAGGTTCTCCTGGATGGCGGCGCAGTTGATGTCGGTCAGTGGGCCGTCGGCGCGCGGTGAAAGCCGGTGTATCGCTCGCGCCACCAGCTCCTTGCCGGTGCCGCTTTCCCCGTAGATCAGCACCGCGCTGTCGGACGCGGCGACCTTACGGGCCAGCTCGAGGACCTCCTCCATGGCGGCGCTGGCGGTGACGATCTCCGGGAACTCTTCGTGCTTCGACAGCCGCGTCTGCAGTCGGACGTTCTCGACGGCGAGCTGTCGTTTCTCGAAGGCGCGCCGCACGAGCATCTCGAGCTCCGCGACTCGGCAGGGTTTCGTCACGTAGTCGTAGGCGCCCAGCTTCATAGCCGCGATCGCTGTCTCGACCGTGCCGTTACCCGTAACGATCACGATCTCGGGTGGGGCGTCGAGCTCAACCGCTTGGCGTAGCACCCCGATCCCGTCCAACTCGGGCATCACGAGGTCCACGAGCGCGACGTCGAACTCGCTGTCCTTGAGCAACTCCACCGCCTGACGGCCGTCGTACGCGACCTCGACCTCGAATCCCTTCTTGCGGAGCTGGGTCTCCAGGATCCGAGAGAGGTTCCGTTCGTCCTCCGCCAGGAGAATCCTGATTGACGTTTCAGCCACGGTCTATCCCCCCGATTGCGATTCTTCCTCGTCCGTGATCTCCCCCCGATAGGCCGGGAGGACGACCCGGAAGTTACTGCCGGCGCCGATGGTCGAATCGACTTCGATACGGCCGCCGTGTTCCTGAATGATCCCGTAGCAGATCGATAGGCCGAGCCCCGTCCCTTTGCCGGGCATCTTCGAGGTGTAGAAAGGCTCGAAGATCTTCGGGATGTCCAACTTCGGTATGCCGCAGCCCGTGTCGATGAACGAGATCGCGACCTCTTCTCTGCCAGCCTCGTCCAGGACCTCCGTTCGCACCCTCAGCTCGCCGTCGTCTTCCATCGCGTCCAACGAATTGAGCGCCAGCGCCACGAACACCTGGACCAAACGCTCCGAGTTCGCCCAGACCAGCGGCAGGTCGTACACATACTCGCGCTGGACGCGGATCTTCTTGAAGCGGTCGTGGTGCATCAGGAGCTTGAGAGTATCCTCGACCGTGTCCTGAACGTCGACCGACCCCTTCTCGCTGGGAGGCGGTCGGCTGAAGGCCAGCAGATCGCGAGCGATCCGCTTACAGCGGTCGACCTCGGTGTCGATCATCGACAGGAATTCGGCGTGCTCCGAGTGCTCCTCCGCGTACTCGCGGACCGCCTCGACGCACGCGGCGATCGTAGCCAGCGGGTTGTTGATCTCGTGCATGACGCCCGCCGCCATCTGTCCCAGCGACGCCAATTTCTCGGCGTGCGAGATCCGCTCGCTTATCCGCTTCTGTTCCGTCATGTCTTCGCCCACCGTGATCACATGCGTGACCTCATCGGTGCCCGAGACGTGCATCGGGACCTTCGTCAGCCGGTAGAAGCGGCGCTCCCCTGACGCGCTCGACTCGACCTCATAGCGCCGGATCTCGTCCGTGGCGAATACTCCCTGCAGCTCCTCGCTCAGCCGCTCCTTCGGCTGCCGGTACAGTACCTCGAACACCGACTTGCCGATGGCGTCCTCACGCGCCACACCCTGCGTGCCCGTTTCCCGCTTGCGGTTCCACGCCACGATCCGGTACTCGTTGTCCACCACGTAGAGACCGACCGGAAGCGCGTCCACGATATGGCCCATTAGCTCCTGGGCCGAGCGCAGATCACGGAGCTGAACCTCATGGTCGGCCTGTAGCTGCCGGGCTCGTATCAGCGTGAGCGCCACGCGCATAAGTGGCGCCAGAGCCGACACGTCCGGTGGCTCCGCAGCGTCGGACTCCACCACCCAGATCGCCCGCTCCCCACCCTCCAGGTCCAGCGGCCAGACCTGCCGCGAGCGGCTGCTCCGCCAGAGGCCGTCGCCCTCCTTCAGCTCCTCCCGGCTCAATAGCGGCTCGGTCAGCGAGTCGGCCCACTCCGCCACCCGCCCCCCCAGCCCTTCGATCTCGAGTCCTTCGGCAGGGTGGGCGCAAAGCAGTTCGGTCGCCCCATCTGCCTTTATCCAGAGGGCGGATCGAACCTCCAGGTCCTCAGCACAGGCGGCTAAAGTGTCCGACAAATCACACTCAGCCGCCCCGATGACCAGATCGCCGATTCGGCGCAGCAGCTCTGCTGTCCCGGGATCAGTGCTTATGACTGAACGGCGCTCCATTCGAAGGTACAGGGGAGGGAGCGAGGGGGGTGACCGTAAGTTACGCGCCAGGCGGGTCCCTGACAAGGGGTTTCGGTCAAAATGTCCTTGGAATAGAGGTCAAGCTGACCGAACAGGGGGGTCCGAGGGACCGGCAGCCGTGGCGGGTCGTGCCACTTAATCCTTTGCTGTACATGTTCTTATGCGGATCAGCCCTGTTAGGCACACGCCTTGCCTCTAGGATTCGCCAGCCGGGCCGGATGGGCAGCGCAGGGATGGGCGCCCGGCTTTGAAAACCGAGAGACAGTGTGTGAGCAGTACGTGGAGCTTGATGGAATGTAGCCGGTGGTCGTTCGATCGCAGGTCAGTCCGCTTTTTTTCAATAGGCAAGGACATAGGGGGGAGGTCAGCGGGCGCTGTGATCGAATGACCCTGGCTCACTATAGATGCCCCGGGGTAGGCTTGTGTGCCTGAGCTTTTTTAAGCGTCTGACTTGGCGGGAGTCGGCGCCAGCCTGGCACGCGGCCACCCGGGGTTTTTTTTTGTCTGGGAATTCTCGAACATCGATCAGGGGACCGGTTTGGGATTCGGGGAGTCGGGGATTCGGGGATTCGGGGAGGTAGGTAGGTCAGGGGAGCTTGTGTCGCCATCGCCTCACACTTCCTCAAATCCCCAAATCTCTTAATCCCCGACTCCCCGAATCCCTCGGCCACCGGCAGGTGACAGACCGGTCGGTTGCACAATATGATAGTGAGAGCGGTGTGACCGGGATCCGGGGCTCGGGGTATTGACCTTCGGAGTCCGCTGAGGGGTCTGGGCCAATGGGCGAAGGGCGATATTTCTCATGACACAGCAAGAGAGACGAGCTCGGAATGTGGGGGCCTTTCGGCGACTCCGTGACGGCCAGGTTTGGCGGAACGTGGCCGCTGTCGGGGGTCTCCTGGTTCTCAGCCTGGCGGTGGCGGCGGCTTATGTCGTCGAGCCTCAGAGCCCGAGAGATTTCGGTGACCGCCTGGTGCTGGCGGTGGATGGGGAGGCGTTTGGGCCGAACCTGAGGGACGCTGAGCGGCTGTACGGTCGGGCGGGCCGGGCGCTGGAGATCGGAGCCGATAGCCTCGCCGACTACCTGCTGAGGCGAAGCCAGCGGGCCTACGCGCGGGCGAGCGCGGGCGCGCCCGGCCCCAGAGAAGAGATGGCGGCCAACGATGGCGTGTCGGACACCTATCTGGAGCTCGGCTGGAGGCACCTGGCGCGAGGACGCGGCGGCCGCTTCGGGTTCGGGAGAAGTCTCGAGGCCCTGAATTCGGCGGAGCGGGTCGGGGCGTGCGTCGTGGGCATCGCGCCAACCCGGCGCCGCGCCCAGATCAACGAGTATGTCGAGGAGCTCGAGGCGGTACTCGAGCGGCCG
>JBDHHM010000184.1:0-8008 GCA_039589355.1 Gemmatimonadota bacterium
ACCTCGAAGCGCTCGGCCACCAGCTTGGCCTTCGGCAGGTTCTCATCGCAGACGGCGACGACCTGCACGCCCTCCTTTTCGTCGAGTAGCGGGATGTGCACGAGTTGCGCGATAGCACCGCAACCGACGACGCCAACCTGAACCGTATCTTTCTTGGCCATCTCGAACACCCCGGAAGGTCGTGGGCTAGGAGGACCGCGTCCCGTCCTCCCAGTCCGGAGTCCAGGTCATCGCAGCGCTGCCGCGAGCGTCCCGATCGGGATCGGGCTCGACTTCATCGATCAGCTCGATGAGCGCGTCAACGATCTTGTCTTCAGGTACCTTGCGCACCATTTCGCCGCGTACGTAGAGCAGGCCCTCGCCCTTGCCGCAGGCGATCCCGATGTCGGCTTCACGCGCTTCGCCCGGCCCGTTCACCGCGCAGCCCATCACCGCCACGGTGAGCGGCTTGCGGACATCGCGGGTGCGCTCTTCCACCGCCTCGGCCAGTCGAATCAGGTCGACCTGCAGCCGGCCACAGCCGGGGCAGGCGATGATCCGGATGCTCTCGCGTCGCAGGTCGAGGGACTCGAGGATCGTACGCGCGGAGTGCACTTCCTCCACCGGGTCGGCGGACAGCGAGACGCGGATGGTGTCGCCGATCCCTTCTGCCAGCAGTGTGCCGATCCCAATCGCGGACTTGATGTTGCCGGCCCGCGGCGGGCCCGCCTCGGTGACGCCGAGGTGGAGCGGGTAGTCGAATTCATGAGCCGCCAGCCGATAGGCACCGATCATCAGCGGCACGTGGGACGCCTTCAGCGAGATGACTATGTCCTCGAACCCTTCGTCCTCCAGTATGCGCACGTGGCGGCGTGCGCTCTCGACCATCGCCTCCGGCGTCGGGCGCCCGAACTCGGCCAGCAGTTCGCGCTCGAGCGAGCCGGCGTTCACGCCGATGCGGATCGGGATCCCCCGCTCACGCGCCGCGTCGACTACCGCACGTACGCGCTTCGCGTCACCGATGTTGCCGGGGTTGAGTCGCAGCTTCGCCACGCCCGCCTCGGCGGCCTTGATGGCCAATTGGTGGTTGAAGTGTATGTCGGCGACGAGCGGTACCGGCGAGCTCTCGACGAGCTCGGGCAGGACGTTCGCCGCCGCTTCGTTGGGCACGGCGCTACGGACGATCTCGACGCCGGCATCGGCGAGTCTCTGGATCTCGGCCATGGAGGCCGCCAGGTCCACCGGGCTGGCGAGCGTCATCGACTGGATGGAGACCGGCGCGCCGCCACCGATGGGGACGTCTCCGACCATTACCCGGCGGGTGTGCTGGCGGTGAGGGGTATCGGGATCTATAGAGTTCTGCATCGTTAGTGTTCGGTTCTTGGGAACTAAGAGGTAGGGAGCATTATGGGAGTAATTGAGTAATTGAACAATAGAGTACTCGAGTTCAATGCCGATCCGGACACTTCCAAGATCGAATGCTCAATTGCTCAACTGCTCGCTTGCTCTTATTTCCCTACCTTCCAATTCCCGTGTCTATCGTCCCGCAGCCTTCGCGAGCGCCCGCTCGACGACGGCAAGTGTCTGTTCGATGTCGGCGTCGCTGTGCGCCGTTGACATAAAGCCCGCCTCGAAAGGAGACGGCGCGAAGAATACGCCGCCCGCGAGGCACTCGCGGTAGTAGGCGTCGAAGAAGTCGCGATTCACCTTCAGCGCGTCTTCGAAGTTGCGCACCGGGCCATCACAGAAGTAGACACCCCACATCGAGCGTCCCGCGGCGGCGACGATGCCGCCGACCAGCTCGATCGCCCGCTCTTCGAGCGCCGCATACGGGTCCTCCCGCTCGAGGATCTCGAGCTGCGCCAGGCCAGCCGCCATCGCCACCGGGTTACCGGACAGGGTGCCCGCCTGATAGACGTCGCCCTCCGGAGCCACCCTCGACATGATCTCGCGCCTACCGCCGTAGGCGCCGACGGGAAAGCCACCGCCGATGACTTTGCCGAGCGTCGTCAGGTCCGGGTCGACGGCGAAGCGTCCCTGCGCGCCGCCCAGCGCGACGCGGAAGCCAGTCATCACCTCGTCGAAGATGAGCAGCGCGCCGACGCGCCGCGTCTCCGCTCTCAAGAACCCCAGGAACCCGTCCTCTGGGAGGATGAGGCCGGAGTTGCCGACGACGGGCTCGGTGATCACGGCGGCCAGCCGGTCGCCGTGCTCGGCGATGGCGTCCTGCACGGCCCCGCGATCGTTGAACGGCACCGTGAGGGTGAGCTGGGTGATCTCTTTCGGCACACCGGGCGAGCTGGGCAGCCCGAGCGTGGCGAGCCCCGATCCGGCCTTTGACAGGAAGCTGTCGCCGTGACCGTGGTAGCATCCCTCGAACTTGACGACCAGGTCGCGGCCGGTGAAGGCGCGGGCGAGTCGGACGGCGGACATGGTTGCCTCGGTACCGCTATTGACGAAGCGGACCAGCTCGACGGAAGGCACGAGGGCGATGACCTTTTCGGCGAGCTCGACCTCTTCCGGTGTGGGCGTACCGTAGTGTGTCCCTTTGCGGACGGCACGCTCGACGGCCTCGGTCACCTGCGGGTGGGCGTGGCCGAGAACCAGCGGCCCCCACGACAGGACGCGAGCCGGCGCCGCTGGCCGTGAAGAACGGCTCGGCACCGACGGCGCCGAAGGCACGGACGGGAGAGTGCACTCCGCCCGGCGACACTTTGCGGGCTCGGCCAAAGAGTTCCTGTGATCGTTCCTGCGGGTTCATCTCCCCCATGCCGTATACAAGTCCAATGCGACGGCTTCATGGCGCTCGAACGGGCGGCGCGCCGGCCTGACGACCGACTGCGCTTCGGCCCAGACGTCGGCGTCATCGGCGTTGGTGACAGTGGCCAGGGCCAGGTCGCCGGGCGCGAGCGCGACGTCGGACCCGGTAAGGTACGTCAAACCATCGATCTCGATAGCCTGACTGCGCATTCGCGCCTCGATCTGCGGCTCTCCGTCCCCGTCTTCCGCCAGGCGGTCGACAAGCAGCTCGACCGTGCTGCCGATGCGGGCCGAGTTGCGGGCCGCGACTATGGAACGCTGAAGCTCGCCCACCAGGGCGAGACGCTCCAGCTTGACCGACTCGGGCAGCGGGTCGGGCATCTCGGCTCCCGGGGTCCCCGACTGCGGCGAGTAGGCGAACGCGCCAAGGTGATCGAACTCGACCTCGCCGATGAAGTCGAGGAGCGCCTCGAAGTCCTCCTCGGCCTCGCCGGGGAATCCCACCAGCACCGTCGTGCGGATCGTGATGTCGGGGACCTGGGAGCGGAGCCAGCCGATGGTCGCTCGGGTCGGCGCATGAGCTCTAGCATGCGGGTGCTGGCGTGCTGAATCGGCATGTCGATGTAGGAGAGGAGCCGTTCCTCGCCAGCCATCAGCTCGACCAGCGCCGGTCGCAGCCCGGCCGAGTAGATGTAGAGGAGTCGGAACCAGGGGATCTCGGTCCGCTGGAGCAATTGCTCGAGCAGGCTGTGGAGGCCCGCACCACCGGTGAGGTCGCGGCCGTAGTGTGCGAGATCCTGGGCCACGAGGTTGAGCTCCACCACGCCCCTGGCCTCCAAGGCACGCGCCTCATCGACCAGCGCTGCCGAGTCGAAGGAGCGGTGACGGCCGCGCCACAGCGGTATTGCGCAGAAGGAGCAGCCGTGGTCGCACCCCTCGCTGACCTTGAGGTACGAGACGTGACGCAGTCCACCCACCGGCAGGCGGGCGCCGGGGTGCCTGCGCGGACGCTCGTCGAGCAGGCCGCGCATCACGAGCTGGGGAACGAGCTCGGGCAGGTCGCGGAGCCCGAGGAATAGATCGACTTCGGGAATCGACCGACTCAGTTCGTCCCTCGGCCGGTATCCTTGAGACGCGCCGCCTCGAGCAGCGTGTCGATGGACTCCTCTTTGGCGGCATCGATGAAACCGCAGGTGTTGACGACCAACACCTCGGCGTCGGCAGGATCCGGGGTATGGTCCGCCCCGTGGCCGACCAGCGTGGCCACCATGCGTTCAGAATCGACTGTGTTCTTATCGCACCCGAGCGTGACGACGGCAAACCTCACCGGGTGAAGACCTCGACGCCGGGCGGCACGGAGAAGGTGAAGAGCTCGTCGGGCAGCTCGATGCCCATTTCCAAGTTGCTGAGCGTGATCGTGCGGACCGTCTCGTTTTCCTCGTGGACCTCGAACTGGCGCACGAGGTAGTCACTCGCATCGATCCAAACGCGCACCACCGTGTAGGGCGCATCGAACTTGGGCACGAGGGCGAGCAGATGGGTCTCCCGGTCGTCGACGCTTTCGCGCGCCACATACGTGGCCACGTACCGCTCGGTGGGATTGACCAGGAACTGGCCGCCGAGCGTGGCGTTCTCGGTGGTCTGATGGATCGGGGTACGCACGACCTGATCAGGCTGCGCGCTGGGATAGTACATCCAGAACCACTCGCCGTCGGCGACGACGATATCGCCCTGCGGCTCCTCGAACCTCATCATGAAGTAGTTGGGCTTCTTCTGGAGTACAACGCCCCGCCCCTCTTTCTCCCGCTCTAGCGCCGGGATGTTGATCTTCTGCACGAACTCGGAGCGTAGCGTTACGACGCCCTCGTACGCCTCCGCAGCCAGGGCGAGGACTTCCTCCGCCTGATCCTGGGCGACCTGAGCCGGACCGAACAGCACCGAAATTAGAATCGCGACCGCTGCAAGCTCTTTCATCGTCTTACCGTACCCGTTTCACCCACCACTGGGGGAGCAGATTCTATCCAGATCTTGAAGTGTAACCAATACATCGCGCGGTTTCGACCCCTCCGGCGGGCCAACGATCCCGGAGTGCTCGAGCTGATCGACTATGCGGGCTGCGCGGCCGTAGCCGATCTTCAGACGTCTCTGCAGCAGGCTGGTGGAGCCCTGCTGGTGCTGGACGACAACCTCGGCAGCGCGCCGGAACAACGGGTCGCGGTCTTCGAGCTCGTCGGATCCCAGCTCGGCCTCAGCCTCCTCGAACTCGATCTGGTGTACGGCCTCGAGGATGTCTTCCTCCTCGGCGGCGAGCGCGGCGGCCTCCTCGCGCGCCCTGTACCAATCCATCAAGCGCTCGGTGTCCTCGGTCGAGACGAGGGTGCCCTGGATGCGCACGGGCTCGGAGCCGCCCGGCGGCATGAAGAGCATGTCTCCATTGCCGAGAAGGGTTTCGGCGCCGTTCTGATCGATGATCGTGCGGCTGTCGACCTTGGATGCCACGCGGAAGGCGATGCGGCAGGGGAAGTTGGCCTTGATGAGGCCGGTGATGACGTTGACCGAGGGCCGCTGGGTCGCGACGACGAGATGGATCCCCGTGGCGCGTGCCTTCTGGGCCAGGTATGCCAGAGGACGCTCGACTTCGTTCTGCACGGTCATCATCAGATCGGCGAGCTCGTCGATGAAGAGCACGATATAGGGTCTGGTCTCGGGCTCGTCGACTACCTCGCCGCCCTCCGATTCCGGCGCCGTGATCGGCACACCTTTGGTGACGCGACGGTTGTACTCCCGCAGGTTGCGGCAACCGTTGGCGGAGAGCCACTCGTAGCGCCGCTCCATCTCGTAGACCAACCACTTGAGGACCGTCGCCGCGTCCCGGTTGTCGGTGACAACCGGGTGGCGCAGGTGAGGGAGCACGTTGTAGCCGCCCAGCTCGACCATCTTGGGGTCGATGAGCAGAAGCCGCAGCTCGTCGGGCCGGTAGCGGTAGATCAGGCTCGAGATGATGGCGTTGATGCAGACCGATTTGCCAGAACCGGTGACGCCTGCGATCAACAGGTGCGGCATCTTGGCCAGATCGTAGACATCGGAGCGTCCTCTGACGTCCTCACCCAACGCCAGCGGCAGCTCGGCGCCGCTGGACGAGTAGGCGTCCGACTCGAGGATCTCGCGCAGGTAGACGATCTTGCGCTGCGGGTTCGGCACCTCGACTCCCACCGCTCCCTTGCCCGGTATGGGGGCGATGATCCGGATGGACGGTGCCTTGAGCGCCAGTGCGAGATCATCGGCCAGCGCCGCGATCTTGCCGACCTTCACCCCGGACGCCGGGACGACCTCGAACTGGGTGACTACTGGGCCCGTAGTGCGTCCGCTGATCGCGCCCTCTACCCTGAAGGTCCTCAGCGTGTCGACCAGGGTGGCGCCGAGCTCGTCCAGCGCCTGGGGGCTGACCCGGTACTCTTGGTCGGGCGGCGATTCCAACAGCTCGAGGGGCGGTAGATCCGCGGCGCCATCGCCGAACAGCCAGGTTTGTGGATCTCGCCTTTTCTTCTTCTTCTCGCGTGGCAGCTCGGCGGGGGGCGGGGGCTCGAGGGCGCCCGGCTCGGGCTCTTTCTCGTCTTTCTCGTCGCCGGGTCCGGAGAGGAGGCCGCGTGACTCGCGCCGGGTCAGGCGCACGTTCAGCCACTCCCAACCGGCGCTGATTCGACGCCCGGCCGCTCTGGACCATCCCAGAAGGGCTCGCCCGGTGCGGGCTAGTGCAGCCCAGGCCCGCCCGCTGATATCCACGCCCCGGACGGTACCTCGCGCCAGGGCCCGGAACGGCTCCAGTCCGAGGATGAGGATCACGCCGACGACGAGGAAGACGAGGAGAACGAGGGCACTGCCCACCCAGCCCAGCAGCGATGCCATCAGACCGCCGGCCCAGGATCCGTAGCTGCCGGCGAGCCAGGGCGCGCCACCGTCCGCCGGATACGCGAACGAGGCGAGGAGCGGCGGTACGAGAGCGAGCAGGATGGCGAAGAAGAGAGTCCAACGGCCCGTCTCGGACCGCTCGATCTTTCCCAGACTCCAGATACCCCAGATGATGGGAAACAGCGGGACCACCGCGGCGCTCACCCCGAAGGAGCCGACCAGCGTGCCCGCGACCGCCGCGCCTACCGGTCCGGCGACATTGCCCGAGGGGAACAACCCTCGCACGCCCTCGCCGAACAATTCTACCGGGATCAGGCTGAGCAGGGTGAATAGGCCAACGGCGATCAGGCCGATGCCGATCAGGATGCGTTGGGTACGATCACCCTCCCGGTCGCCCATCGCTCACCTCCTCACCGCTTCTTCTTCTTCCCTCCGCCCGTCGACTGGCCGTTCGCCGGCTCGACGCCGGTGATCTGGCGATCGCGGAGGACCGGGACCTCGGGGATCGAATCGACGGCACCGCAGAGCTTGACGTCGTTGCCCTGGCCGATCTTATCCAGGGCCCGGCCGGTCGCGGTCTCCCGGAGGAAGCGGGTGCTCACCGGCCCGTGCTCCCTGGCGAGGGCCAGGGCCGCCACGGCTCCGTCGCCCAGCTCCGCCATCGCTTTGGATCCCTTCTTACCACGATTCCGCTTCAGGTATGCCTCGACCAGGAGCCCCGCGCAGAGCGCGTCCTCGACGCTCACCCGGCCGCCCCGCCCCGCACAGACGACGAGCGGCTCGTCGTCGTCCGCCTTCAGCTGTTTGGCCACGGCGCTCAAGTTGACCAGGGCGCCGACGTACACGGACCCGGCGGCCGGAAGCGAGGTCAGCACGTGTGTGCCGTTCGTCGTCGTCATCACGATCGTACGATCGCCCACGGTGGCGCTTGTGAACTCGGAGGGCGAATTGCCCAGGTCGAATCCCTCGATCCGTATCCCCTGCCGTTCGCCGCAGAGTACGACATCACGACGGCCAATCGAGTTGGCGATTCGCAGGGCCTCCTCGATCGATGCGGCCGGCACAACAGCACGCGCGCCGTTGTGTATAGCGGCGGCGACGGTCGTCGCAGAACGCAGCACGTCAACGACGACCACGTTGCGGTTGTGTACCGGGACACGCTCGAGCTCAGACGGCGTCCAGAGTACGTCGATCTTCATCGTCTCGCAGCGCCCTCCAGCTTCGGCGCCGGGAAGCGCTCGAGGAAATTCGTGTCGATGCTGCCGGCTCGGAAATCGGGGTGCTCGAGCACTCTGCGCAGGAACGGGATCGTCGTTTGCACGCCCTCGATGACGAACATGTCGAGCGCCAGGTCCGCTCG
>JBDHHM010000185.1:0-4755 GCA_039589355.1 Gemmatimonadota bacterium
CCGGCCGCGGGACCGACGAATGGCCCCGTAACTGGTTGGAACCGGCCTTCGCGGAGTTTTTGTCCCAGCCACCAGCGGTCGTCACCTCCTCGGTAAAGCCTATAGACGTGGGGACGGAACCCGCGTAGCGGCGCGCCGGCGACGGCGCCGTCGATCGCTCCGACCACCCGCAGCACCAAGTCGGGCCGTCCGCCGTCCGGGCAGCGACCGCCGGTCGCCCTGCGTGCCCCGACGACCGCGGCTCGACCCCACGAATCGACGCTGGGTCCGAGGTACACGAGGAGGCTGTCGTTGGGCGAGCCCGAAAAGGTCCCTGCGATCCGGCGGAGGGTGATCTCGTCCCCGCCAATCTGGCAAACCGCGCCAAACCCCGTGTATGAGCGGAGCGCCACGCTGTCCGCAGCAATCGCGTAAAGGTCGCCCGCCACTGGGCTCGCCGCCCTGAGCTCAACACTCAAAACGGCCAACGCAACCCGGGCCGCGTCCCGCGTAGCTGCGACCTGAAGCTGGGCGGCGTAAAAGCGGCGCTGGCTCGAGAGTACGGCGAAGGCTGAAGTCGTGAGCAGCGAGACCAGAAGAAGAACGAGCGAGACCTCGACCAGGGTATAGCCGGAAGGGCGTCGGGAGCGGCCGAGGCTCGCCGGCCGATCGCTCACCGTAAGCTCGCCAAGGTAGTCAGGGTGTCGGCGACCTCGGAACCGGCGAGCTGGCCGCGAACGACAACTTGGATCTCCTTCAGGTCACCCCCGCTCAGCCGCCAGCTCACCTCTAGATTACCGTGCCGGCGCTCTCCAGGGGCTAGCCCGTCAATCCCGCGGGCGAGCAAACCCTCGAGCTCGGCCTGCGCGCAGGTTGTCACCCGGGTCTCCAGGAGGGAAGAGTTCATCCTCCAGGCCACCACGCCGACCGTTGCCGAGAGGCCCAGAATCCCCACCGCAAGAACGGTCAGCGCCACAACGACCTCGACCAGCGTGAAACCCGGCTGGCCGGCACCGAGATCCGTGCGCCTCATCGCCGTAGCAACCTGCCGAGCCGCGATACGGTTATCGTGTCGGCGACGGCGCCGCTCCGAAATACGAGGGTGGCGTTCGGCAGATCACAGTCACCCCGCGCTGTCGCCAGCCCCCGCGGATCGAAGCAAAAGGTCCGCGGCGCTGCCTCGAGCTGGACGCCGCCGATATCTCCGCCGGCGAGCGCGACTCCACTGATCGTGTCCAGGACCTCGAAGCCGGGTTGGGTGCTCGTGTCCACCGTCACCCAAGCGCGACCGCCGGCAGGATCAAGATGGAGCCTGGCGATCCGGCCGTACTGGACAGAGATCTGGCGAGCCAACGCGTGCAGGGTCGCAAAGGTCTCGCGGGCCGCCGCCACCTCGACCCGCGCCCGCGCCCGCGCCAGGCTGGGCAAGGCGATGAGCAGCACGGCACCCAGGACGACGAGTACGACGGCGACTTCGGCGAACGATATCCCTCTCGTCGATCGCATCCACACTATCCGGCAAGGTGTCTATTTCGCTCGGCCGGCCCTGAGCTGAAGGGCACGACCGCAGGTCACGTTAGCGCAAGATTAACGGTGGGGTATCAAAGGAAGATCAACGCCGGCAAGTGGGTCGCCGGCGTTTCAGTAACCTCGGGCGCGGAAAGCGGCAGCCCTAGCCGAGGCCGTAGTCGCGGATCTTGTACAGGAGTGCCCGGTAGCTCAGATCGAGCAGCTCCGCCGCCTTGGTACGGTTCCCATCGGTCACCTGAAGGGCGCGTCCGATGAGGCGCCGCTCCAGCTCGGCCGTCTGCTTCTTGATCGACAGCTCGTCCGCCGGCAACGACTCGAACGGCCCCTCCACCGACGTCTCCGGGTGACGGATAGAATCGGGCAGATCCTCAGGACTGACCGTCGGTCGCTCGGCCAGAACCATCGCCCGCTCGACAACGTTCTCCAGCTGTCGCACGTTTCCATACCAGGGGTGACCGAGCAGGAGCTTCATCGCCCCGGGCTCGAACCCGCTCACGCCTATAGCGAGCTGCTTGGCGAACTTCTCGATAAAGTGGCGGGTGAGCGGCGGGATGTCCTCCGTCCTCTGTCGCAGCGGTGGCAGGTGAATGCGCACCACGTTGATCCGGTAGTAGAGGTCGGAGCGGAAATTGCCTTCGCGAACCTCCTGCTCGAGATCGCGGGCCGTGGCAGCTACGAGCCGGACATCGACCTTGCGCGCGGAGCTGTCACCGACGCGCCGGATCTCGCCCTCCTGGAGGGCGCGCAACAGCTTCACCTGGAGCTGCGGCGGCAACTCGCCGATCTCGTCCAGGAACAGGGAGCCGCCGTCGGCCTCCTCGAACAGGCCGGCCCGGTCGACGTGAGCACCAGTGAACGCGCCCTTGACGTGGCCGAACAGCTCAGACTCCAGCAGGTTCTCGGGGATCGCACCGCAGTTTATGGGCACGAACGGCCGGCTCGCCCTCGGGCTGGCGCCGTGGATAAGCCGGGCAATGAGCTCCTTGCCGGTGCCGCTTTCACCTGTAATCAGAACGGTGGACGGGTGCTGTGCGACTTTCGTGGCGAGCTCGACCGCTTCGCGCATCCCGGCGCTCTTGGCGACGATCTCGGGGTAGCGCTGGTCCGCCTTGACCCGCTTGCGGAGACGGGTGACCTCGCGGCGCAGTTTCTCGCGTTCTTCCGCTTTGCGGAGCGTGAGCACGACCTCGGCGGTGGTAAACGGCTTCGGCAGGTAGTCGTAGGCGCCCTTCTTCATCGCCTCGACGGCCAGCTCGGTGCTGCCGTAGGCGGTAATGGTGATAACGAGCGCCTGCCCGTTCTTCTTGCGGTATTGCTCGAGGAACTCGAGCCCGTCCATCCGCGGCATTCGAATATCGCAGAGGATGAGGTCGGGCTCATCCTTCAGGGCACGATCCAGGCCTTCCTTGCCGTCGGAGGCGCTGATGACCTGATACCCTTCGTCTTCCAGAATCATTGACAGAGTGCGACGCACCCCGGCTTCGTCGTCTACAACGAGTACCTTCACTTATTCTTCCTCAGTCTCGTGCGCTTTCTCAGGCCGCGCGGCCGGTAACACGATAGAGAAACAGGCGCCGCCTTCCTCCGAGCTATCGACCCCGATTGTACCGCCCATAGCCTCGATCAGCCGGGCCGACACAGCCAGCCCGAGACCGGTGCCCTGCCCCGTCTCCTTGGTGCTGAAGAAGGGGTCGAAGACACGGTCGAGGATCTCCTCCGGGATGCCCGGCCCATTATCGAGCACCGAGATGCGCACGACCTTGGCGCCAACACTGAAGGGTGGCGGAGTGAGCCCCTCGCGCCGGGCCTGTAGCCGCCGCAAGTGCGAGTAGTCGATGCCCGCCGGGTCATCGCGCCGCCTGGCGGGCGGCTGACTCGCCTCGAACGGCATCGTCTCGGTGGTCACCTTGATGAAGCTGCCGCTCGCGCCGTCGACGGCCTGAGCGGCGTTGAGGAGCAGATTGACCATGATCTGCTCGAGCTGGTGCTGATCGGCGTGCACCGTCGTGACGTCCTCGCTAAGCTCCAGATCCAGTTCGGTGTGCTTAAAGTGGCCCTGCGCCTCGACCAAGCCGATGGCGCCGGTGACCACCTCGTTGACCTCGATCGGTCGCGGCGCCGGTTGCCGCGGTCGGGCGTAGTCGAGCAGGCCTTTGACGATCCTATCGATACGCCTGGCCTCCCGGCGCATATCGTCCACGATCTCCTGTTTGATGGTCGGTCGCCGCTCGGCGATCTCGAGATAGCCGAGTATCGCACCGAGCGGGTTGCCGATCTCGTGGGCGATTCCGGCAGCCAGCTGACCTGCCGACGCCAGCTTCTCGGCCCGCACCAATTCGTCCCGCGCCTCGGTCAGCGCCCGGTTCACCTCGTTCAGCGACTGGATGTTGTCCGTCAGGCGCCTCTGGTTCTGGATCAGCTTCTCCGCCATCTCGTTGACGCTGATCGCCAGGCGCTCCAGCTCCCGGGCGCCTTCCACCCGGATCCGGCGCGAGAAGTCCTCCCGTGCGATGGCCTCGGCTCCGTGTACGATCGCGCTCACCGGCTTAAGCACCATCTGGCGCAGGAGGTAATCCCCGAGGATCAGGAATATACCGACATCCAGTGCGACGAGGATGGCCAGGAACAGGACAATGCTCGCGGTCGACCCACCAACGGGCAGCCACAGCACGACGCCGACGGCCGCCAGCCCCAGAGCGGCAACCAGTAATAGAGCCAATGCCACGATCAGCTCGCGACGCAGTGAGGCAACCCGCTTCACCGAACTCCAGCGTTCGTCTATGGCGGGGGGGTACCCTAAAAGAATAGCGCGGAGGTGGTCCTCCGCGCTACCCTCTCTCGTAACGTGCGAAATCTCGGCTATCGCACCGTTACTTCACTATGGTGCACTCAATCACACCTTCCTGAGTCGATGGCGCGACGGCCGCAGCACCTCCGTAGTAGAGCGCGCACTTACTGCCGCTCTTCAGACCGTCGTGCGTCGCCGAAGCGCCCCAACCCTTGGCGGTCGCTTCGCCAATTGCCATGTTGACCTGGTTCGTCGTGTTGTACTCCAGGTTGGCAATGGTGCTGGTGTAGCTCAGCTCGTCTGCGAAGTAAGCTTCCTCAGCAGCCGCCAGGTTCCTCAGGTCGGACTTCATGGCCGAGACGTAGGCCTTCTCCTTGGTGTTGGCGAACTTCGGGATCGCGATCGCGGCCAGAATGCCGATAATCACGACCACAATCAGAAGCTCGATCAACGTGAAT
>JBDHHM010000186.1:0-4264 GCA_039589355.1 Gemmatimonadota bacterium
CGGCGAACCACGCCGCCGGGAGCGGACCGGGGAAGATACGTCGCTCCTCAGGACCAGGCCAGAAACGCTCTTTTGCGCAGCGCGACGCGCCAATAGGTTGGAGTACCGCACACTCCGAAGAAACGGACCGCGCCCGACGCGGCCCCCGATGATTAGACGAACTCGGTCCCAAGGGGGGATCAATGGCGAGCCATGAACCGCACAAGATCAAGACCGTCCGCTTGTTGTCCTGGCCCAGAATCGACGAGCGAAAGAAGTACCTCGCCGAAGCTGACTTCAACGTCTGGAACCTGACCCCCAGGCAGGTCACGTTCGACATGTGCTCGCTGGGCACCAACGCACTCAGCCAGGAGCAGCTGGCCGGCCAGTTCATCGGCGACGAGGCCTACGCCGGCTCCCGGAACTTCGAGGCGCTGGAGATGGCCGTTCGCGAGATCCTCGGTCACACCTACGTGTGTCCCACACACAACAACCTCGGCTCGGTCAAGCTGGTCGTCACGACCATGGTGCCGTTGGGGTCTGTCGTGCCGAGCAACGCCCGCACCAAGCTCGATGTATTGGATCCTTTGGGTATCCAATACCCCGACACGCGGGATCACGAGAGTTCCGTCTTCACCGGGGACATGGACCTGCAGAAGTTGGAAAGGACCCTCAAGGCAGGTAGTGTGGCTTTCGTCGGCCTCCAGGCCTTCGCCGACGGGCAACACCCCTTCAGCCTAGAGAACCTGCGCGGGGTCCGCGCCCTCGCCGACAAGCATGGGAAGCGGCTGATTTGCGACGGCTCGCGCGTAATCGAGAACGCCTGGTACATCCAGCGGCACGAGTCGGGTCAGGCCGACCGCTCGATTTCCGACATCGTGAAGCAGATCGCCAAGACCTGCCACATCTTCCTGATGGACGGCGCTCAGGACCCCAAGTGCAACACCGGCGGCATCCTCACCACCGACAACCCCGACGACCACGAGAAGTTCATGAACGAGGTCGTCGTCTTCGAGGGCCTGCATACCTACGGCGGCATGGCCGGCCGCACCATGGAAGTCCTCGGCCGCGGCATCATGGAGATGTGCGACGAGGATGAGGTGCACTGGGTCATGCACCAAACCGAGCGCTTCACGCAGCGGCTCCGCGACGGCGGTGTGCCACTCGAGCGCGGATGTGACGGCGCCTACATCTTGGCCGACGAGTTCCTGCCCTCTGTAAAGGAGCATCAACAGGACACGTTGTCAGCAGCCCTTTACCTGATGTCGGGCGTGCGGGCTACCGCACAGGGGCTGGTCGGCCGCGATAACCTGCTGCCGGTCCAGATCCCGCGCCTCGCCATGACAAACGACCAGCTCGACCAGGTGGCCGACGCCATCATCAGCCTGCTCGCGCAGCACGATAAGGTGGCCGGACTACAGGCATCCGTCACCGGCAGCTGGCGCGACCAGATGGAGTATCATTGGGTCTTTCCCACACTCGAGCCTTACGCCTTCGACACCTTCCCGTACACGATCCACACGCTCGAGAGGGTGGGCGTGCTCACCCGCGGCCAGCGTGAGAAGGCGATCCGCGCCGCCGGTTTCAACACGTTCCTGCTGCGCTCCGCCGACGTGACCGTCGACCTGCTCACCGACTCGGGCACCTCGGCGATGAGCACCGACCAGTGGGCCGCCTACGAGGGCGTGCGCGCCAGCACGACCATGAGCAGTGAGTACCGCCGCCTGGTCGAGGTTCTCCAGGACGTCACAGGCTACGAACACATCATCCCCACGCACCAGGGGCGAGCCGCCGAGCACATCCTCAGCCAGATCTGCATCAGGGACGGCCAGCTCGTGCCGGGCAACATGTACTTCACGACCACCAAGCTGCACCAGGAGATGGCCGGCGGCGTTTTCGTCGACGTCATTATCGACGACGCCCACAACCCGGAGAGCGAATTCACCTGGAAGGGCAACATCGACCTCGGCAAGCTCGAGGCGCTGGTCGACGAGCACGGCGCCAAGAAGATCGCCTACATCTCTTTCGAGCATTCCGTGAACATGGCCGGCGGCCAGCCGATCAGCATGGACAACATGAAGGAGGTGTACGAGTACTGTAACTCGGCGGGCATCCCCGTCTTCTTCGACGCCACCCGCTTCGCCGAGAACGCCTACATGATCCAGAGCCGTGACGAGCGCTACAACAAGACCAGGACAAAAGACATCATCCGCGAGATGATGCTCTACGGCGACGGCTGCACGGTGAGTGGCAAGAAGGATTTCCTGATCAACATCGGCGGCGTGCTCTGCTTCCGCGAGAACGCCGACCTGGCCCAGAAAGCCCGAAAGCTGCTGCGCATCTATGAGGGCAACATCTCCGACGGCGGCCTATCCACCGCCGACCTGGCGGCCATCGCCCGCGGCATAGAAGAGATGGTCGACGACCGCTACATCCGCTCACGCGTCGAGCAGACCCAGTACCTGGGCCGGCTGCTGCTCGAGATGGGCGTCCCCATCGTCACGCCACCGGGCAGCCACGCCATCTTCCTCGACGCCAAGCGCTTCCTGCCCCAGATCGACCAGGACGAGTTCCCGGCCCAGCGGCTGGCGGCGGAGATCTACGTCGAGACCGGCGTGCGGGCTATGGAGCGCGGCAACGTGTCGAAGGGCCGCAACCCCGAAACCGGCGCGAACTACCGGCCGGCGCTCGAGCTGGTGCGGCTCACCATCCCGCGCCGCGTCTACTCCAACGATCATATGATGGCGGTGGCGGATGGGATCAGGCGGGTCTACGAGCGCAGAGAGGAGATCAGGGGGCTCAAGTTCGTCTACGAGCCCTCGAAGCTGCGTTTTTTCCAGGGCCGCTTCGAGTCGCTGTAGACACGAGTCACATGTCAGCGCAGCGCGGCGTAGTCTCCGCTAGCCACTAAGATCTCAGGCAGGTCGTAGGGCGAGTCGAAATCGAACCCGAAAAGTTCCGGGTTCTCGCCGATGACCGCGGCAGAGACTATGCTGAAGACGTAGTCGTAAGTCTCCTGCGGGATTCGTTCGCGGTACTTGGCGAGCAGTTGCCAGAAGTTCCGCTCCCGCGGGCTCTCCGGCAGCGAGCGGACCAGCCGCAGGATGTTCGATTCGCCCCAGTTGTACGACGCGATCACCAGAAGCCCCGACGCCTGAGCGTCGGTCGTGTAAATCCGCCGCAGGTATCGCGCCGCCGCCCGCGTCGACTTCTCGAAGTCGTGCCGCTCGTCCAGCGGATCGGGCCGTCTGACTCCCACGAGAGGACCCGTCTTGAGACCGTAGTCACGCGCGGTCCCTGGCACGAACTGCCACATCCCCTTGGCGATCCCGTACCGCGTCTCAGGACCCGTCGCCTCCACTCTTAGATCGCTCTCCTGCAGCGCGAGGTAGAAGAACTCGGGTGGTAGGTCGTGCTCCAGCATGGTCTCGGCGATCCGCTGGCCGTAACCGTGCCGCTGCGCCCGCTCCATGGCATCCCTGAGCCGCGGCGATGATTTCCAAAGTCTGATGTAGGTAAGAACCGCTTCCACGAAGTCCGGCGGTACGTTGACCTCCGACTCGCCGAAACGGTGCGCCACGCGGTAGACTAGCTGAACCTCTTCCGGCGTCGCGTCACTGTAGATGCCGAGCTCCTCCAGGAAGTCCTGATACTGCTTGTCGAATTCGGCGTGGCGCGCCTGCTGAGCCCGCCGCTCGTCGCGGTTGCCCTGCAGCTTCGCAAGCGCAAGCTCGATATCCTTCGAGGCATAGAACAGACTCTCCGCGGCGGAGCGCTGCCTCTGCATCCGTTTGTGCAGCAGGTAGGCGTAGCCGCTCGCGGCCACACCGACCGTCGCGACGGCCAAGAGCGCTAGAGCGTACTTATGGGTTCGTCGCCTCTGCAGATTGGCAAACGCCCGGCGCAGCGCCGCCGTATGAGCCCCGATTTCCTTTGGCGCACGCCGCGCGAAGTAGCGCTTCACGATGGCGCTTTCCGACGGCACCAGCGTGGCATCGGCGTTCGCCGTTCCCTCCAGGCCCTCGGGCGTTAACGTGAGCGTCGGGCCCTCAAAACCGAGGTGCACGCGCGTCGGCCCACCCAGAGTGATGAGCTCGATCCGCCGGCCGGCGACGACGGTACCGTTCGTGCTGCCCAGGTCACGCAGCCGCCAGCTCCCGCCTTCGAACACCGCCTCGACATGGTACAGGCTCACCGAGCGAGCCTCGATAACCAGGTCGTTATCCGGCGCGCGACCGATGCGGCAAGATCCGACGAACCGCGCGGTCCCCTCCCGGCTTTCCAC
>JBDHHM010000187.1:0-5526 GCA_039589355.1 Gemmatimonadota bacterium
TCGTAAGAAGAGCCGGGCGCGTAGTTGATCCCGAACCCGACCCCAACGGCGCCGGCTTCGATCGCCTCCGCCGCCAACCGGCGCATCTCCGCCAGCTGCTCCGGGCTCGCCGGCTTGTAGTCTTCCGTTGCGCCCGCTGCGTAGCGCAGAGCGCCGTGGCTTACAGTGGCGCCGTAGTTGACCAGCGAGCCCTCGGCCTCGTAGGCGTCGAAATAGTCGCGCATTTCCACGGGCCCGCCGTGCATGCTGACCACGGTCGTTACACCGTCCTTGATCTTGTAACGCTGCGGCTCACGGGAGGTCGGGGCCTCCACCGGCCCGTCGGTGATCGCGACTATTCTGTCGCCGCGGATCAGGATGTCCCGGACCCGGTCGGTCCCGCTGGCGGGATCCACTACGCGGCCTCCAACGATCGCTACGTCGCCGCGCTCCTGGGCCGTCAGGCCCGAGGCGGGTCCCAGGCAGAGCACGGCCACGACGCACAGGAGTAAGCGCCGATCACAGGACATGAGGTATCCTCCCTTTGGGAAACGGGGATTCGGGGAATCCAGGATTCGGAGTTCGAGAGTCGGGGTTTCGATAGTGGAACGCCGGGCATCCGTGGAATCCGGCAACCGGGGACTCGGGGAGCCGAGACGTGGTTTTCGAATCCCCGATTCCACGGATTCCACGGATGCCTCGGATTCCCAACTCCCATTCCCCGAATATCCGAACCCCCAATCCCGAATCGCCGCCCGGCGCGTGGTCGCGCAATGTGAGCCGGGCCGGGCGGGGAGTGGCTCGGAGGGGGGGCCGAATTGTTGCGTTCCCGTTAAGGCGGGCGCATCTTCCAAGCCTGTGGGGTAGCCTCCAAAGCCAAGAACGATCGCGACACTGGAACGAGCGCTGGTTCGCCCGCGGTCCGCTACTGCTATGCCCGACCCCTTTGATCAGTTACGGGAGAAGCTTGCCGACCATTACGCCATCGAGCGCGAGATCGGCCGCGGCGGTATGGCGACGGTCTACCTGGCGCAAGACCTGAAGCACGACCGCCGGGTGGCCGTGAAGGTTCTTCTGCCGGAACTCTCGACCTCACTCGGCACCCAGCGCTTTCTGCGCGAGGTGAAAATAGCCGCCGGCCTTCAACACCCCCACATATTGCCGATCTACGACTCGGGCGAGGCGGCCGGTCTACTCTACTACGTTATGCCCTACGTCGAGGGGCATACGCTGCGCGAGCGGCTCGATCGCGAGACCCAGCTGCCGATCGACGAGTCGCTCCAGATCGTCCGCGATGTCGCGAACGCGCTCAGCTATGCGCACAAGCGCGGCATCGTGCACCGGGACATCAAGCCCGAGAACATACTGATCTCGGAGGGCTACCCCGTAGTCGCCGATTTCGGTATCGCCAGGGCGCTCACCGAGGCCGGTGGCGACAAGCTCACGCAGACCGGGGTCGCGATCGGCACGCCCGCCTATATGAGCCCCGAACAGGTCAGTGAAGGCGCGCAGGTCGATGGCAGGAGCGACCTCTACAGCCTCGGCTGTGTGCTCTATGAGATGCTGGCCGGGCAGCCGCCGTTCACCGGTGCGACACCTCAGGTGATCATGGCGCGCCACGCACTCGACCCGGTACCGCCGCTGCGCACGGTGCGCGGAACGGTGCCCGAGTCGGTGGAGCGGGCCGTGACGCGCTCGCTGGCCAAGGTGCCGGCGGATCGCTTCACCTCGGGCGAGCAGTTGATACAGGCGATAGCGACGCAGCCGGGAATCGAAAGGTTCGACCTCGCCACACCACCGACTGGTGAGACCGCGCCCTCATTCTTCTCCGAGCTGCGGCGCCGCCGCGTCTATCATACCGCCGTCCTCTATGTGGTGATCGGTTTCGGGATCGTCGAGGCGGCCGGAAACACCTTCCCGGTCCTGGGATTACCGGACTGGATGATGAGGCTCGTTGTCCTGGGCGCGCTCCTCGGGTTCCCGTTCGCGCTCGTCATGGCCTGGATGTACGACATCACGTCCAAAGGACTGAGGCGCACGTCACCCTTGGGGTTGACGGTCACGCCGGCCGGAACTCTCGGCACCGGCGTCGTGTCTCCACCGCCTTCGACCTTCGAGCAGCTGCCGGCCGGAACCACGGCCCGCATCACCCCGGACCTGGATCGAGTGGCGGAAAGACCGACGACGCCACCGTACGGCGCTGTCGCCGCCGCGCCGGTCGTCAAGGAGCCGTCGGCACTGCTGACCAGCAAAGTGGGACTGACATCGCTGCTGGCTCTGGCGTTCTTCGTCAACTGGCTGGAGACGACGCTCGAGACGCGGATCGCTGGGAGCTCGGCCGCCGTGATGGAGCTCAGGTATCAGACGGCGCACGCGATCCACTGGCTCGAGGCCAACCTGAGCTTCGAGTACCACGATGTGACGAACAGCATCGCGACCATCGGCTACTCGAGCTCGTACTTCATCCTCTTTCCTCTCCTGCTCATCGCCGTCGGCGTAGCGCTCGCGCGCCGGCCCGAGATCCGCCCGTTCAGGGTCTTCTCGGTCGCCGTGTTGATCAACTACGCCTTGTGTCTGCCCTTCTTCATCCTGTTCCCGGTTCCCGAGCGCTGGGCCTACTCGGAATCGGGCGCCATGTTGCTTTCCGATAAATGGTCCTCGCAGTTGATCGGGGTTTTCCGGCCCATCAGTGGGCTCGACAACTGCTTCCCAAGCTTCCATGTCTCGCTAACCGTGGTCGTCGTACTCCTGGCTCTGCTGTACGGGCTGCGCCTGCGCTGGAGCGTCTTCGCCCTGGGAGCAACGATTGTTCTCTCGACGTTCGTGCTCGGCATTCACTGGATCGCCGATATCATCGCCGGACTGGCGGTAGGTGCCCTGAGCGTCATGTTGGCTCTGCGCCTCGATCACAGGATCCCCGATGATACCTGGCAGTTCGTGGACATCCCGCTCGAGCACACGGGACCGGCACCCGACAAATGAGCGCTTCGCTATGCGGTTGAGATGAAGGTTATGGGTTCAAGATCCGTCAAACTGGTTGTTCTGGGGCTGACTTGCTTGGTGTGCGTTTCGCGGGCGATGGCTCAGGAGCAGGTCACCTTCATCGAAGTCGCGCTCGACGAAGAGACGCGACGCGCCGACGAGAAGCTGCGTCGCTATCTAGGCAGAGAGGCGAACCTGATATTCCTATCGGAGCGGCCCCTAGAGTACGGCGCGGTGATCAACCGTCTGGCCAACTGGGACCCTGATAGGGGTGACTTCCTGGCCCGCGTCACGCCCTACGCCTTCGTGGCGGCGGAGATGCTGGGCGCCGATCTGGAGATCTTCGCCGGTTATGTGAGCCGGGCCACGGGTAGCACCAACTATCACTCGTACTTCCTCGTCAACAGAGAGAAGTTCGGCTTGAGGCCCGAGCTCCCCAACGTGGTCGAGTACCTCAGGAACCTGGGCGAGCCGGCGACCTTCATCTACCACAACAAGTTCAGCACGTCGAGCTACTTCCTCCCCTCGCTCTTCTTCAGGAGCTACGGCATCTACAACATGCCGGAGTCTACCGAGTTCCACACCGCGATTCACAGCCGCAAACTGGGGAACAGCAGTTCGAATCTTGTACGGAGGGTCGCGTTGGGCGAGTACGATCTCGCGGCCGTTTGGGACGGCACCAAGACGAAGTTCGAGGCGACGGACAGCCTCTACGAGAGGTACGGTAGCAGAATCCACTTCATACAGTTACCCACGACTTTGCCGAACGACCTTCTCGTCGGGTCCGCGTCGATGGACTCGGTCAGTCGAGGCAGGATCCGCGAAGCGATCGGATCGATGGGTCCCGAGGAAATAGACGAGGGCGATTTCCTCACCTGGGTCGACATCAACAGGGCCTCGGACTCGCGGCAGGCACTGGCCGACTTGCGCTGGCTGGCGCGAGAGCGCCCGGCACCCGTTACCGTCGGCGTCAGGTCGTCGCTGGACGAAGGCTCGCGCGTCCCGGAGGAGTACCTGGAGGCCGCGAGGCAGGCGGTGCGACTCTCCGGCACCGAGTTCGTTAACTACGACGACGACTTCCACGCGTACCGCGATTACGTCTGGACCCTCGAACTGATCCATGACGGCGCGATCGAGCTCACCAGCCGGATCATCGGATCCAAGATCGACGACCAAAGATTCCAGATCAGCTTCAAGGATACCGAGGACCTCACCAGGCGAATTGGAGCCCTCCTACACTCCAGAATGCACCGCATTCGCTACGTTTGGCCCTACAGGGCTGAGCTGCCCACCGTCATCCGTGATGTCGGCTTCAGTATCCCGCTCGATGCCACGGTGAAGGTAAAGAAGATCAGCTGGCAGGACGCTCAACGGAACCTCTTCTTCGAGGACGACGAGTTCGACGCGCAGATCGGGCTTTCCGATTTCTTCAGGTTCGAACTGTATCCGAACTTCATTCCGGCCGACGATGGCGGATTCGGCTTCGACCCGATGAGCAACGTCTCCTATCGAGTCATCCTCGTCCGCCCCGAACGGGAACGACCCGTCTTCCGTGTATTGACGGCCGTCTTCGTCGCGTTGCTCGTTCTGACCGCCATCGCCGCCTTCGCCGATGTCGTGAAGAAGCGGGCGCTCCCAGCCCATTCCGACCCGAGCTGGACGCTCCCCGGCGGGCAGGGCGGTTCGATCTCCCAGGGCTGAAGCTGCGAAGGCTATCGGGCGGCTCGGATGAGCGGCCGCCCGTCCAGGCCGTCGGGGTAGGGGATACCCGCCAGCTCGGCCAGCGTCGGCGCCATATCCACGGTGCGGACCGCCTCGTCTGAGGAACCTGCCGGCACGCCGGGACCCATGAAGGTGCCGTGAGTGGTCGCGTCGGATGAGGCGTGGGCTCCCTCGACCAGGCGGGCGACCAGGCCCAGTCGGGCAAACGATCCGGCCAGGCGCTCGGGGTAGTACGATCGCTGGTACAGAGCGACGAACGAGTCCGCCGGCTCGCCCCTCGCCAGCTCGTCGAGGGTCATCACGTCGGCTATGAAGTCGATGCCCTCGAGCGCTTCGACCATCGCGGCCTCAAGAGCTGCTCGATGTTGTAGCGTTCTGGGCTGCGCCACGCGCGGTCCGCCACTCGCCGCGGGTGATCCGTCGCTTCGACAGCCCCAACTCGTCCGGGTACTCGGGTATCGGCAGCACGCCGTGGTCCGAGGAGAGGCCGACGACGTAGCGACCCTCACCGACCGTACTATCGAGGAACTCGAAGAACTCGCCCAGATCCCGGTCCAATCGCAGGATGGCGTCGAGCTGTTCCAGGCTGAGTGGACCGAAGCGGTGTCCGACCCGATCCAGCTGCGAGAGCCCCAGCGCCAGGAAATCGACCGAGCGGCAGCCTCGGCGAAAGCGATTATAGCACGATCGAGTTCGGGTGTCTGGTCCCACCAGCCGTAGTACTCTTCGGGGTCATCGGCCTCCTCCTCGTCCGCTTCACGCCGATAACTGTGAGGGAAGGCTGTGTGTGTTCCACGGTACTCGAATTCGGCCGAGTCGACCCTGGCGAGTCGGCGAGCTGCC
>JBDHHM010000188.1:0-4535 GCA_039589355.1 Gemmatimonadota bacterium
GGATGTCGTGAAGCGCGGCGACAAAGTGAAGGTCAAGTTGATCTCGATCGACGACCGCGGCCGCATGCGGCTCTCGCGCCGGGCGGCGATGTCGGCGGAACCGGAAACGGAACCGGAAACGGAAACGGAAACGGAAACGGCCGAGCACTCGTGAGGCCGACTCCGTTCCCTGAACAGAAGGCCTGTCCCGCGTCAGACGGGGCAGGCCTTTTTGCCATTGTAGTGAACATTGAACGTCGTTCATCGAACGTCCAACCTGGAGAACGCCGCTGAACATCGCACTTCGAACATCGAGCCTGAACATCGTGAATCGAACGGTACTCGACGTTCGATGTCCGATGCCCGATGTTCGGTGAGGATCTCCGAGATGTCAGAAGTGGCGACGGGTCTATGACAGGCGCTGCTGGCGATCAGACGATCCAACTCGACGAGGCCGTCCTTCAGACTCGATTGGAGGGAGGGCCGATCGTTCTTTCCGAGCACATCTCCACCCACGATTCCGTGGAGAGGATGGGGTCGTCTCACCTGCTGGAGCACATGGTCTTCAAGGGTACCGAGGGGCGGACGGCTCGCCAGATAGCGCTCGAGATCGAGGGGATCGGTGGCTCGCTCGATGCTTACACTTCACGCGAGCACACGGCCTGCTACGCCAAGGTACTGGATGAGCACCTGCCGATCGCCGTCGACGTACTCACGGACCTGGTTTTCAGGCCGCTGCTGCGGGAGGAAGACCTCGAGATCGAGCGCCGGGTGATCCTAGAGGAGATCGCCGGGGTCGAGGACACGCCGGAGGAGCTCGTCTTTGATGTGCACGCGCGCTCCACTTGGGGCGAGCATCCGTATGGCAACCCGGTTCTGGGAACGGCGGAAACGGTCAGCGCAATAACGCTTGACGACCTTCGCGGCCTCTGGAAGGCCGCTTATCGGCCGGGCGCCTGCGTGGTCGCCGCGGCCGGGAACCTGGCGCACGAGGAGCTGCTCGAGTTGGTGGCGCGCCACTTCCCCCAGACTCGCGAGCAGGTGGAGGCGCCGGGCGTTCCCGAGCCCGCTCCGGCAGGGCCGGAGGAGAAACAGGTCGAGCGCGACACCGCGCAGACCCACATCTGCATGGGTGCGCCCACCTTCCCGCGTAGCGATCCGCGCCGCTACGGCTCGATCCTCATCTCCACGGCCCTGGGCGGTGGAATGAGCAGCCGACTGTTCCAGCGTGTCAGGGAGGAGCTGGGCCTGGCGTACACGATCTACACGTTCCAGTCATTCTACGCCCGCGGCGGCCTGGCCGGGGTGTATATGGCGACCAGGGCCGATACCGCCGACCGGGCGGTCGAGGAAGTCCGTGGCGAGCTGCGCTCGCTGTCTGGCACCGGCCTTGCGACCGAGGAGCTGAGCGCAGTCAAGAACCAGACGAAGGGGCAAGTACTGCTGTCGTTGGAGTCGACCTCGGCGCGGCTACAGCGCCTCGCCGGTGTGGCACTTTACGACGAACCGTACCTGACTTTGGACGAGATCTGCGCGCGTATCGACGCGGTCGGGGAGGAGGAGGTGGCCGACCTGTGCCGGAAGTACTATGCTCCCGAGCACCAGGCAGAGATCCGCCTCGGCCCTGAGCCGCAGGGTTCCGAGCCCGAAGAATAACAAGAGATCTGTCCGTCTTGTGCGGTTAGAGATATCTGGCCCTTAACGAGCGAGTCTAGTGAGATGATCGTCGGGGTACCGAAGGAGATCAAAACGGCGGAGAACCGAGTGGCGATGGTTCCTGCCGGGGCGGAGACCCTGATCGCCCGCGGTCACAAGGTTCTTGTCCAGAAGAACGCCGGGGTCGGTAGTGGATTCAATGACGCGGCGTATAAGGCTGCCGGTGCGACCATGATCGACAGCGCCGACGAACTATGGGCAGAGTCGGAGATGATCGTGAAGGTGAAGGAGCCGATCCCCGAGGAGTACCCGCGCGTCAAGCGGGACCATGTGGTCTTCACCTATTTCCACTATGCGGCGGACGAGCGGCTGACCAAGGCGATGCTCGAGACCGGCGCCGTGACCATCGCCTACGAGACCGTCCAGCTCGAGACCGGCGAGCTGCCCCTGCTCACGCCGATGAGTGAAGTTGCGGGCCGCATGGCCATTCAGGAAGGCGCGAAGTACCTGGAGAAGACGTTCGGCGGTCTCGGCATCCTGCTGGGCGGAGTGCCGGGCGTGCATCCTGCAGAGGTCGCGATTCTCGGCGGCGGAGTAGTCGGCACTCAGGCCGCCTGGATGGCTGCCGGGCTAGGCGCTCGCGTCACGGTCCTTGACGTCAGCCTCGAACGGCTGCGCTACCTGGACGACGTGATGCCCAAGAACGTCGTCGGGGAGTACTCGAACCGGCACAATATCTTGGATGCGATTAAGCGTGCCGACCTCGTAGTCGGGGCGGTACTGCTGCCCGGCGCGAAGGCACCACACCTGGTTTCAAGAGAGGATCTGAAGCTCATGAAGGACGGGGCGGTGCTCGTTGATGTCGCCGTCGACCAGGGTGGTTGCGTCGAGACCGTGAAGCCCACGACCCACGAGGAACCGACCTACGTGGTTGAGGGGGTCATCCATTACTGCGTGGCGAACATGCCGGGCGCCGTGCCGCGCACGTCGACGCTCGCGCTGACCAACGCGACATTCCCTTACACGCTCAAGCTGACCAACGACGGTTGGGAAAAGGCCTGCCGTGACGACAGAGCTCTGGCGCTGGGCGTGAACACGATCGGGTCGAAGGTAACCTGCCTGGGTGTGGCGGAGGCCTTTGGGATGGACTACACGCCTATCGAGGAAGTCCTCGGGTAGGAGACTCTCGGATTCGGGGATTCGGGGAGTCGGGGAGGTCCAGAAGCACCTTTCGACTTCCCGGGTTCCCCGAATCCCCGAATCCCCGAATCCCCGATTCCCATCCCCTGGTCCATTGCGCCTCCGTGCCCCCTCTGTCTAGTATTGGAGGTTAGGCTACCCTGTCCGCCCTACCTGGGGGGTTGTGAGGATCTGGAAAGCGGTGTGCTCCCGCCCACCGCCGGGAGGATGAGCTGATCTCATGGGCTTTGGCTGGTTCGACACTGGCAGGCTGCTTCCAGTCAACGACATAGCTGTCGACCTGGGCACGGCCAACACGCTGATCTATGTGAGGGGCGAGGGTATCGTCCTGAACGAGCCGTCGGTGGTGGCCCTCGACAAGTCGAACGGGAAGGTGCTCGGCGTCGGGCTGGAGGCGAAGGGCATGCTTGGCCGGACCCCCGGTGGGATCGAGGCGGTCCGCCCGCTCAAGGACGGGGTAATCGCTGACGTGGACGTCAGCGAGCTCATGCTCAGGCACTTCCTGAGGATGGTGACGGCCAAGCGCGTCTTCCGCCTGAAGCCGCGCGTGGTTATTGGAGTGCCGTCGGGCATCACCGAGCTTGAACGCCGGGCCGTGCGGGCGGGTGCGCAGGCGGCGGGCGCCAAAGAAGTCTTTATGGTGGCGGAGCCCATGGCCGCCGCGATCGGTGTGGGCCTGCCGGTCGAGACGCCGACCGGCAACATGGTGATCGACATCGGCGGAGGTACGACCGAGATCGCCGTGATCGCGTTGGGCGGTATCGTTTCGGACACGTCGATCCGGGTGGGCGGTGACGAGATCGATGCAGCGATCGTCACCTTCTTGCGAAAGAACTACAACCTCCTTGTCGGCGAGCCGACGGCCGAAGCGATCAAGATCCAGATCGGCTCGGCTGCCCCGGTGGGTGACGAGCGTGAGATGGATGTGAAGGGACGCGACCTCGTCTCCGGCATCCCGAAGACGGTGCGTATCCATTCCGAGGAGATCAGGGAACATATTCAGGAACCGATCCAGCAAGTCGTCGAGGCGGTTCGTCGCGCATTGGAGATCACGCCGCCCGAGCTGGCCAGCGACATTGTAGATCGCGGGATCGTGATGACCGGCGGCGGCTCACTGATCCGCGGGCTGGATCGACTCCTGCAGGAAGAAACCAACTTACCGATCCACGTGGACGAGGAGCCACTGACGTGCGTAGTCCGTGGCGGGGGACGCATCCTCGACGACCTTCCCAGATACAGAGGGGTGCTGTCCAGCTGAGTCAATTGGGCGGGACTCCGGAGTCAGGAGTGAAGCGGCCCGCTCGCCGTGACCTCTTGTTCCTTCTGTTCCTTCTGCTCGGCGCAGTCGTTCTCATGACCCTGCCGCACGAGCGTCGGCTCACCTTGGCGACGGCGGTGCGCTCGACGGCCTTGGCACCAGTCCTCCGCCTCCACACCTGGTTATCGGAAACCGGAGCGGCGCGCGCGAGCTTTCAGCGATTGGCGGCGGACCGCGATTCTCTGGCCGCGCGGGTGCTGGCACTACAGGGCGTCGAAGAGGAGAACCTGCGGCTGCGGGCCCTGCTCGAGCTCGCCGAGCGCGGGAGAGACCGCTTCCGACCGGCCAACCTGACGCCGGCGGGTAGGGCCGGTGAAGGTGTGAAGCGCTCGTTCGTTCTGGACGCGGGATCGCGCGTCGGTGTGGCGGGCGATGCGCCGGT
>JBDHHM010000189.1:0-4387 GCA_039589355.1 Gemmatimonadota bacterium
CCGGCACGCCCTGGATCCAGTAGAAGACGCAGTGTCCCAACTCGTGCAGCAGGGTCGAAGCGACTGCGGCGAGCGCCAGGAGCGCCAGAAACCGGAGAGCCCTCATCGTGCCTCCGTTGCGGTGGCCGTGAACCTGCGCGGCCACACCGGCGAAGCCTCAACCACCGATCTAATATCTGGAATGGGTGCCTCAAGATAGGGGTGGGATCCCCACGGAACCAGCCGCACGACCGACAGGCCCCTTCGGCACTTCTTCGGGCACTCCTGAGCCGCCTGAATGGCCCGGGCTCCGCCCAGAAGGACCCGGTTCGGGGCGTTTGCGCCGCCCCTGAGGAGGTCCTATTTTGGCTTCAAATGGTAGCTTGCCTCCAGCCGGGTGCCCGCCCAGATCGCGTCCGCCAGACGGCGCCCCAAACGCCCCGGACCTCAGCCCCTGTCGGGTGGGTCGCCAACGCGGAGCCGGCGTATGAACGGCGCGCTGGGCGTTCGCTGGGACGATCTTCCTCTGCTCCGGGACCGGGCCGTATCCCTTTTGTTGTCCGGGCCAGCCCACACGCCGGCCCTGGCGGAGCGGATCTTAGGCATCCGGCACGGGCCGCCCCGGCTCGCCGCCTCCCTGGTCCGCGAAGTACTGGGCGCCGACCCACGCTTCCAGATCCACAGCGACCGCTGGGTGCTGACCGAGGAGCCGCCGTCGTACGGAGAGCTTCCCCTGAGCGACGTCGATTTCGTGGTGGTGGATGTGGAGAGCACCGGCGGCTCGCCGGGTCGCGGCGATCGGGTGACCGAGATCGCCGCCGTTCGGATGCGAAACGGCGAGCTGGTCGATTGCTTCGAGTCGCTGGTCAACCCGGAGCGCCCCATCCCGCCCTCGGTAACGGCACTCACCAACATCACCGAGCAGATGGTGGCCGATGCCCCCAAGTTCAGGGACCTCCTCGAGCCGCTGAAGCAGACGCTGCGCGGCGCCGTCTTCGTCGCCCACAACGTCGGCTTCGACTGGCGCTTCCTCGACTCCGAGTTCCGCCGCTCCGGCGGCGGCCGGCTGGAAGGCGAGCGGCTCTGCACCCTGCGTCTCGCCAGGCGGCTGCACCCCGAGCTCAGGCGCCGTAGCCTGGCCGTGCTGGCCAACCACTACGCGATCCCGGTGGAATCGCATCATCGGGCGGGCGATGACGCCCGGGCGACGGCCGAGCTGTTCGGCCACTTCCTCGATCGGCTGGGCGACGAGGGGGTCGAGGACTGGGCCGGCCTGCAGCGCTACCTCAAGCCGGCGCGCCGCCGCAAGAAGCCCAAGCGGCGCAAGAAGCGGAACGGCGAAGGCAAGGGCGGTGCCGGGTCATGAGCAGGGCGACGACTCGCCGTTTGGGTCGCTTCCGGCTGCACGCCCTCGACGCAGGGCTCCAGCGCCTCGACGGCGGCGCCATGTTCGGCGTCGTCCCCAAGCCACTCTGGGAAAAGAAGCTGCCGCCGGACGAGCGCAACCGGATCCCGCTGGCCATGCGCCCGCTGCTCGTCGAGACCGGCGACGAACTGGTCCTCATCGACAGCGGCGCCGGCAACAAGGAGGACGCGAAGTTCCGGGACATCTATGGGATCGAGAACGGCGGCCAGCCGACGGCGCTTGAGGACGCCATCCGCGATGCAGGATTCCAGCCCTCCGACGTGAGCCTCGTGATCAACACGCACCTGCACTTCGACCACGCCGGCGGCGACACCGTGAAGCAGGAGGACGGCAGCGTCGTGCCCTCCTTCCCCGGCGTCCGGCACGTCGTCCAGCTCGAGGAGTGGAAGTTCGCCCACCAGCAGAACGAGCGGGTCCGGGCCAGCTATCTTCTCCACAACTTCGATCCGGTGCACGAGGCCGACCTGTTCGATTTCGCCGACGGCGACGCCGAAATCGTACCGGGTATCACAATTTGGCCCACCCCCGGGCACACTCCGGGGCACCAATCCGTTCTCATAGAATCGGAGGGCGAATCGGCGCTTTTCGTTGCCGACCTCATCCCCACGGCGGCCCACCTGCCGCTGCCCTGGATCATGGGCTACGACGTGGAGCCGCTGCTCACCCTGGAGACCAAACGGCGGATCCTCGAGGGTGTGGTTAGGGAACGAACTTTGCTTGTATTCGAGCATGATCCCGAGATCCCCTGGGGTTACTTGGCGCCCCAGGAGAAGCGACCGACTCTGGTCGATCAGCGACCAGACTAGACAGGTTATGGCGTTATGGCTGACCCAAAAACGACTCCGGTTATCGTTAGCAGCGCGCGCACCCCTATCGGCAGGTTTCTCGGCGGACTCGCCAGGCTGAAGGCGCCCCAGCTCGGGGCGATCGTGATCAAGGATGTCGTGAGCCGGGCCGGCATCAAGCCGGACCAGGTCCAGGACGTGATCTTCGGGCAGGTCCTGCAGGGCGGCGTCGGCCAGGCGCCGGCTCGTCAGGCCAGCATCGGCGGCGGCATCCCGGCCAGCGTACCGGCGGTGACGATCAACAAGGTATGCGGTTCCGGCCTCAAGTCGGTGATGCTCGCCGCGCAGGCGATCAAGGCGGGCGACGCCGAGGTCATCGTGGCGGGCGGCCAGGAATCAATGTCGAACGCGCCGTTCTACCTGTTCGGGTACCGCGGCGGCGTGAAGTTCGGCACCCAGAACATGGTGGATGGGCTGATCCACGACGGACTCTGGTGTGGCTTCTACGACTGCCACATGGGCGGCCATGCCGAGTACACGGCGATGAAGGCCGACGTCTCACGTGCCGACCAGGACGAGTTCGCCTACCAGAGCCAGATGAAGGCGGTAGCGGCGATCGAGGGCGGCAAGTTCGCGGCCGAGATCGTCAAGGTCGAGGTGCCCGGCCGTAAGGGCCAGGTCACCGTCGTCGAGACGGACGAGAACCCGCGCGGCGACACGACGGTCGAGGCGCTGGCGAAGCTGAGGCCCGCGTTCGGCGACAGCGCGCCGAAGGAAGTAAAGGAGCACAGCGTGACGGCGGGCAACGCATCGGCGCTGAACGACGGCGCCGCCGCGCTACTCGTTACCTCGCAGAAGTTCGCCGAGGACAACGGGCTCGAGATCATGGCCCGGATCAGGAACTACTCCGTCGGCGCCACCGAGCCGCAGGACCTGTTCTTCGCGCCCATCGATGCGATGAAGAAGCTGATGGAGAAGGACGGCACGTCGATCAACGACTACGATCTCATCGAGGCCAACGAGGCGTTCGCCGTCCAGGCGCTCGCCGACGGACGCGCGCTCGGCTGGGATTGGGATCGCGTCAACGTGCACGGCGGCGCTGTGGCGCTCGGCCATCCGATCGGCGCCTCGGGCGCGCGGATACTCGTCACGCTGCTCGGCGCCATGCAGGATCGCAATAAGCAGCTCGGCGCGGCGACGCTCTGCCTGGGCGGTGGAAACGCCGTTGCCATCAGTGTCGAGCGTGTATAGCTAGAACCTGAACCGCAGACCGGGAACGGACCGTGAGAGAAAGCAGCTCGCAGAGTTGGGCGCGTGATGGCCTCGTCGAGAGTTGGACTCTCGGGCGGCTGATCGACGTAGGTGTCGGTCCGTTCCGGCACAGAGCCCTCGAGCTCTATTAGCTGCGAGGGCTTTTTTTCACCCGGGCGGCGGATCGAGTGAGAGCACGAGACCTCTTCTACGGCCCCGAAAAGCTGCGCGCCCTGTGGCGCCTGCTGCTCTTTCTCTTCTGCGCGGCCCTGGCGCTGACTGTCTTCGGGGCGGTCGTGTCGTTGATCGTGCCCGAGGACTACGGTGGGCTCTGGGCGATCGTCGTGCCGCACGGCATCCTCGGCGCGGCCCTGCTCGTGGCGTCGTTCGTCATGATGCGCGCGCTCGAGCGGAAGCCGTTTGCCGCTCTGGGCTTCCCGGGCGGCCGCGAAGCGTTGGTCGACTTCGCGAAGGGTGCGGCGATCGGCGGCGGCTTCATCGCCGCACTGGTGGTCGTACAGACGCTACTCGGCTGGCTGAGGCCCGTGCCCGATTCAGGGACCTTGGTCGGCTGGCTGGCGCAGTTCGGCAGCCTGGCTGTGGCCCTGACCATCGCTGCCGCCGTCGAGGAGCTGTTGCTGCGCGGCTATCCGTTCCAGGTGTTGGTGGAAGGGGCCGGCGTCGTACTGGCGGTGATCCTGAGCTCGGGGGCTTTCGCGGCGATCCACCTGAACAACCCCGAGGTGGGCTGGGTCGCCCTACTTAACATCGGGTTGGCCGGCGTGCTGTTCGCCGCCGCCTACCTGCGGACGCGCTCCCTCTGGGTGCCGATAGGCATGCACTGGGGTTGGAATTTCGTGATGGTCGCCTTCTTCGACCTGCCGGTGAGCGGGATAGTTCTCGATATGCCCGGCTACGACACCGTCGAGCTGGGACCCGATCTCTT
>JBDHHM010000190.1:0-5830 GCA_039589355.1 Gemmatimonadota bacterium
CCACCGTCGGCGAAGATCAGCGCCTGCGCGATCACCACGGCGGTCATCACCAGGAAGCCGGCCCACGGGCCGAAGGCGACTGCAACCAGTGTGCCGCCCAGCAGGTGCCCGCTCGTTCCGGCGGCGACCGGGAAGTTCACGGCCTGCGCGGCGAAGACCGCCGCGGTGGCGAGCCCCAGCGTCGGCGCCGCCCGGTCGTCGAGGCGTGCCTTCGCCTGTCGGGCCGCGACCGCGGTGAGCGCGCCCGCGGCGACAAAGGTGCCGGCGGAGACTGACGCCGAGAGGAAACCGTCGGGTATGTGAGCCATGGCCGTATCAAGATATCCTCGCCGCTGGCCGCCGCCACCGATCACGATTACGAGCGGCTACGCGCGCACTTCGGTGAAGGCGAGGTCGTCGAGATCTGTCTGGTCGCGGGCTTGTTCGCTTACTTCAATCTCGTCAACAACGCGCTGCGCACGGAACCGACGCGCTAGGGTCAGCGCGAGGTCGGAGGCGGGCGGTCGGCTTGGGGGCCCTCTCGCTTCACCGCTCGCGTACGCGGACGGAGGGCGTAGCGCCATCTGGCCCGCTCACGAGTTTCGCTCGTAGGACCCCCAGCGCCTCCCTGACTGGCTCGTCAGTTACGCGAGATGACTCTTCCGCCCACTCTACAAGTCAGGGAGCCGCGCGGGCGGTCCGAGCGAAGGTGGTGTATCCGAAGCGAGACCGCCCGCCGGCGACCCCCTACTCGCCGCGGACCTCCCCTTGTAGGTTCTAGCGTCATGGCCAGTCCAACAAAGAGCATGCGCGTCTGGCAGCTGGTGCGTCCCGGCGAACTGCGCCTCGAATCGGTCGACGTCCCCGAGCCCGGTGACGGCGAGGTTCTGGCGCGTGTCTCGCTCGCTCTGACCTGCGGCACCGATCTCAAGACCGTCGACCGCGGGCACGCTCGCCTGAAGGTGCCCGGCCCGCTGGGTCACGAATGGGCCGGCTACGTGGCCGCCGTTGGGGCCGGTGTCCACGGCCTCACTCCGGGTACCCGCATCGTCGGCACGCCGACGGCGCCCTGCGGCGACTGCGCCTATTGCCTGCGCGGCGCGGAGAACCTGTGCCTCCACCTGTTCGAGCACACGGCGCTCGGCGCCTACGGCGAGTACATCCTGATACCGCGGCAGATAGTGAACCGGAACGTCTACCGACTAACGAGTGATAACTCCAACCTTCACGCCGCCTTCATCGAACCGGTGGCCTGCGTCGTCCACGGCGCCGATCAGTTGCATATCGCCGGCGACCGGACGATCACCTTTCTCGGCGATGGTCCGATGGCGCTGATCTTCGTGCAGGTGGCGCGCCTTCGTGGTGCCGGCCGCATCGCGGTGATCGGCCGGCACCGCCAGCGGCTGGAGCTGGCTCAGCAGTTTGGTGCCGATGTGACCGTCGACGCGAGCGACGGCGACCCGCTCGAGGCTGTGAGGGAGATGAGCGACGGTCTCGGAGCCGACAGCGTGGTCGAATGCGTCGGTCGTCCTGAGGCTTGGGAAGACGCGGTATCGCTCGTTCGCCGGGGCGGTGAGGTGCTCTTTTTCGGTGGCTGCGAGAGAGGCGCGGCGGTGAATCTCGATACCGAGCGGGTCCACTACGATGAGCTCACCCTCAAGGGCGGATTCCACTACACGCCCGACTGTGTGCGGCGCGCCGGGGAGCTGACCAGTGGCTAATGCGGCGCCGCGAGGCGCTGAAGGTGGCCATCGTCCCATGAAGGCAAAGGGCGTACCGATGATGAACGCGGCCCGTGCCTACGCGCTCGACGACGTGCGGGTGGAAGAGATGCCGCTGCCCAAGCTTGAGCCCGGCGACATCCTCGTGCAGGTCGTCGTTTGTGGCGTCTGCTCCAGCGACGCGATGGATTGGTATGTGAGTCGCAAGGTTCCGGTCGTCCTTGGGCACGAACCAGTCGGTATCGTGCACGAGGTAACTCCCGAGGTGGAAAACCTCGAGGTCGGGGATCGCGTGTTCTTCCACCATCACGTGCCCTGCATGGAGTGTCGACTCTGCCAACGCGGGCAGTACACCTCGTGCCGGCGGTTCCGCGAGACGGCGCTCGATCCCGGCGGGTTCGCCGAGTTCGTGCGGGTCCCTGCGGAGATCGCGCGCCTCGACGTGTTGAAGCTGCCCGACCAGATATTGGACGAATCGGCGGCCTTCATCGAGCCGCTCGGTTGCAGCCTGCGGGCTTTCGGCAAGCTGGACGTCGTGCCCGGCAGTAGCGTCTGGGTGATCGGTGCCGGGCCGATGGGGCTCATGAACGTCCGGCTGGCCCGCTACCTCGGAGCGAAGCCGATCATCGTCAGCGATCCGGTGGAGGTGCGCCGCGATTTCGCCAAGGAAGTGGGCGCCGATGTGGCCCTCGACCCCGGCCAGCCCGACTTCGACGACAGGATGGCGGAAGCCACCGATGGCTGGGGTCCGGAGAAGGTCATAGTGATGCCGGGCGCGGTGGAACCGATCGAACACGGCCTGGCCCACGCGGCTCCGGGCGCCGTCGTCCTCGTATACACACCGACGCCGCCGGAGGCGACCGTAGCCTACAGGCCACACGACCTCTACTTCAAGGAAGTGACGATCACACACAGCTACTCAGCCGGGCCCGTCGAAACGCGCGAGGCACTCGACCTGCTGGCCGGCGGTGACTTCCAGGTGGAGGATCTCATCACCCACCGCTTCGGGCTCGACGGGGTGGGGGAAGCGCTACAGCTGGCAAAGACGCACGACGAGTCGCTGCGCGCGATGATCTATCCGCATGGGATAGGGGTGGAGGTGAAAGCGATCTGAACATCCAGAAGAAGAGCCCGAAAAACGGCGAGTCCAGCCGTGTCATCCGATTCAGCGACTACCGCTGGGAGGGCATCGATCTCTTAAGCTACAAGAAACCCGGCGCGGATTGGAGCGCCGTCACGCGGCAGCGGCTCGTCGGACCTGAAGAAGAGGCGCCGTTCCACTTACGCTACTTCGAGATCGAGCCCGGCGGCCACACCACGTACGAGCATCACGCGCACCGGCACGTCGTAGTGGCTATGCGGGGTCGTGGCGAGGTGAGGTTGGGAGATCGTTGGGAGCCGGTGAGCTATGGCGATGTAGTCTATGTGGCGGCGAACGAGCCGCACCAGTTCCACGCCAACGGCGATGAACCCTTCGGCTTCTTCTGCATCGTCACCGCCGAACGCGATCGCCCCGTCTCGCTGTAACCCTTACCGCACACCGCACACCGACCTAAAGCTTCCACGCCACACCAAGGGCGAGCACTACCTGATCGCCCTCGCCGTACGGACCCTCGCCGAAGCGGACATCGATCAGCGCGCCCATCGACTGCGTAATGGAGAATAGTCCGCCCACGTCGAGCAGCAGTGCGGCGTCGAAGCTGTCTTCGCCGGAGCTGAGGCCGAGGTCGAAGCGCGGATGAACGAAGATCTCCGAATCGCCGCCCGCCAGGACGAACCCGATACCCGCGATGAAACCGACCGGGATCTTCCAGACGGTAGCGCCGGGGTCGCTCACACCGAGCCCGACGTCGAAGCTCAAAGCTAGTTGGCCGCCGCCCGGTGACAGCGGGCGCGAGAGGAGGTTATAGCGCAGGTCGCCGCCGACGAACGGCGAGTCTTTCGCGTCGTCGATCAGCCAGAGACCGGCGCGACCGCCGATGTCGACATCATCGCTCACCGGGAAACGAAGCATCCCACCGAAGACGTACGCGTTCTCGGGGAACGCGACGTACGGTAGGAATACCTCGGTAGTCGGTATTCCTGCCGTCAGCAGCGCCGGCTCGGCGACGACCTGGCCGCAGGTGTCCCTGGCTCCGGCAAAAAAACAGGCGGCCGCCATCGCGGTCGCCAGCAGCTTCCTCGATCCACCCATAGCGTTCCTCCCTTTAGCGCCTACGGCGCATTTGCCCCTCCACCCGGTATATTGGGGCCGGCCGGGCCAGGATCAAGTGCGCCCCGGGTACGGGGCCGATCTTGGCCGTTCTTTAACACTTCGGCGCTTCGCTGCATCTTACAGGTGGCATGGACGAAGCGGTTCTGATTCAACAGGCGCGGCAGGGAGACCGTGCGGCATTCGGGCAGCTGGTCAGGCTGCACCGCGATGCCGTCTACCGGTTCGCCGCGCGTTGGCTCGCCGATCCCGACCAGGCGCTCGATGTCGCGCAGGACGTCTTCGTTCGAGCGTTCAAAGGCCTCAGCAATTATCGTGGTGACAGTCGATTCAGGACTTGGCTGTTCTCCATCACGTTGAACACCGCCCGCTCCGTCGCCCGCCGCCAGAAGCGACGCGGTGAGGTCAGGATCGATACCGGCGCCGAGTTCATCGCTTCGCTCACACCTCCGGACGCGAAAGCCGCCCGCGCCGAGGCCTTTGCCCGCGCGGCCGCCGAGTTGGCCAACCTGCCGGAGAAGCAGCGGGGAGCTGTGACGCTGCGAGTGTTCGAGGGGCTGAGCTTCAAGGAGATCGGTGAGATCATCGGCTGTTCGGAGGGCTCGGCCCGGGTCAACTACCATCACGGCATACAGAAGCTCAGGGAGGCGCTCACATGACGGGACAGAACGATTGCGACAAAGTCGGCGATCTGATTCCCGAGTTTCTGGCCGGCAGGGTATCGGAAGCGGACGACCGGCAGGTCCGGCGCCATCTGGAGAGTTGTGCCGAGTGCCGTAACAGGGCCAACGCGGTGAGCCTGCTTCAGCAGACGCCGATCCCACGGCCCGACCCGGATCGCTGGGATCACTTCGTGACGGAGGTAGTCGAGGAGACCGAGAATCCCCACGGCTGGGGGGGGCAGCCGGGCGGCCTGTGGGTCGTGGTCGGGTTGCTGGTCGTCATTGCCATCGCCGTCTTCCTCTTTAGTCTCATTACCGGGTGAACCGGCCCCGAAAAGTCCCGTCGGCCGGCCAGGTAACCCTGCTCGGCGCGCACGTCTCTACCGCCGGCGGAGTCGAGCATGCTCCGGCCCGCGGCGCCGAGATCGGCGCCGACGTCATCCAGATCTTCACCAAGCAGGTCAACCGCTGGGCGGAGCGCGACATCGATCGGGAAACGGCGGCGGCGTTCCGGCGCGCCCTCTCCGAGCACTCGATCCGCGTCGCCGGCTCGCACGACTCGTATTTGATCAACCTGGCCAGCCCGGACGCCGAGCTCTGCGAGCGTTCCTATCGCTCGTTCTGTCGCGAGCTGGAGCGCTGTCGGGACCTCGAGCTCGATTTCCTCGTCAGCCACCCGGGGAACGCCACCGATGGTGACCGCGCCGCCGGGCTGCGCCGCAACGCCGAAGCGATCCGGCGCGCGCTGAATGCGGTCGGCGGCGTCACCCGAGTGCTCATCGAGGCCACCGCCGGGCAGGGCACGGCGCTGGGCTCGAGCTTCGAGGAATTGGCGGAACTGCTGGAGCGGATCGGCGCGCGCTTCCTGGATCGTCTGGGCGTCTGCCTCGATACGGCGCACCTGTTCGCCGCCGGCTACGACCTGGCCGGCGCCTACGATGCGGTGGTCGGCGATCTGGATCGCGTCATCGGCCTGGAGCGCGTCCACCTCCTTCACCTCAACGACTCCAAGACGCCGCTCGGCAGTCGCGTCGACCGCCACGAGCAGATCGCCAAGGGTCACCTGGGCCCCGCTCCTTTCCGCCACATCATGCGCGATGACCGATTCCGCCAGGTGCCAAAGGTCATCGAGACCCCCAAGGGCGACGACCCGGTCCGCACCGATCGCCGGAACTTGAGCTATCTGCGACGCTGTGCTGGCAATCGCTAAAGAGCGAGACCACTTCAATACTGGCCGGCATGGGAGGCGCTGGGGG
>JBDHHM010000191.1:0-4246 GCA_039589355.1 Gemmatimonadota bacterium
CTCGTCCAGCTCGTGGATGCGGCCGTAGCCGCAGCCCGCCAAGGTCAAGGCCGCCAGCAGGGGCGCCAGTACGCGCCGCGCCACGGCCGCCGGCGTCCGCCGGGGGCGAGCGGGCGTCGTCCGGCCGCGAGGCGTCTCAAAATCAATATTCACAGGCCTCCAGATCACCGCAGGTTCCCACCGCCCCGTCCCGGCCCACTTCGCGTGCCGGGCAGGGGCCGCGCCGAGAGCTTGAAAACTCCCAGGCTCCTTCCTAGGTTCCGTCCAATTCAGCGAGTAGAGGGTTTTGGGTCTCGCCGCGCTGGTCGTGCCGGCGGCGTGCAGCCGCTCAACCCAGCTGGCGGTTCAAGCCGTCTCCGAGGACGCCGAGGAGCAGGTAACGGGCCGTGCGCAGCTGATCATCAGGGCGCTGCCGTACGACCGGGATGCGCTCTTCTCGGCACTCACCGCCCAGGCAACCGAGCCCGAGCCGCAGCCTCCGGCGGACCTGATCGAGCTCCGCGACTCGGTATCCATCGCGCGGCAGCGGTGGACGGAAGCGGAGGCCTCCTGGAACGACGTGCGCTCGGAGCTGCAGTCGCTGTCGGAGCGCATGCGGGGCATGGACCGGTCGAGCAACGAGTACGCCAGGCTCTTCACCCAGTTCGACCGGCTCGACTCGCAGGTTGGCCGTCTCGAGCAGACCCAGACGCATTACTTTGATGAGTTTACCGGGCTGCAGGGGACGTACCGGGCGCGGGCCGACTCGTTCAATGCGGTGCTGCAGGCCTGGGAGGAGCGGGCTTTCGTGGACTACGAAGAGGTCGTTGACAGCTTGGTCGAGGTGCTGGGAGAGGCGCTGGAGGACACGACCGACGGTAGCGGCTGGGCCTTCTTCCGCGTGCCGCGCGGCACCTGGTGGATCCATACGCGCTCCGTGCTTGTTTTCGAAGAGCTGTACTGGAACGTGCCATACGAGTCGACGGGCGGCGCGGACACGCTGGTGATCGACAACTCCAACGCCGAGACCCGCCCCATCTATTGAGGCCTGCCGGTCTCCTGAGTCGAAGTGAGCGGGCGGCGCCCCCGGGGGTGCCGCCCGCCCTAGCCGCCACAGGGAGGTCCAAGCAATGAGCGAAGCGGTCCCCGACCTCCAGCTCGAGATCCAGTACGGCCTCGCCCTACTCACCTTCGACCGCCCCGATTCCAAGGTCAACTTGCTGACGCGCGAGGTGATGCTCGGGCTCGACGAGCTTCTGGCATCGATCGAGGCGGCGGTGGACCGCGGGCAGGTCCAGGCTTTGCTCATCCGGAGCGGCAAACATCGCAACTTTATTGCCGGCGCCAACATCGACGAGCTGGCGGCGATCGAGAGCGCGGCCGCGGGCGCGGAGATGTCGCGCCGCGGCCAGGAGATTCTCCTGCGGCTGGAGCGGCTGCCGGTGCCCACGGTGGCGGCGATCGACGGCATCTGTGTGGGAGGCGGCCTGGAGCTCGTACTCGCCTGCGACTTCCGCGTCGCCAGCGACCACCCGCGTACGGGACTCCGATTCCCCGAGACGCAAATCGGCATCGTTCCGGGCCTCGGCGGTACCGTCCGCACTCCGCGCTTGATCGGGCTGCGCCCCGCACTCGACCTGATCCTCTCCGGCAGACAGGTCGACGCCAAGCGCGCTCTGAAGCTGGGTCTGGTCGATCAGGTGTTCGAACCCGACCGCTTCGACAAGGAGGCCGGCGCCTTCGCCAAGAAGCTCGCCGAGATCGGCAAGAAGCCGCGACGACGTCGCCGCTCGTTCGTCGCCCGAGCCGTTCAGGAAGGGGCGCCCGCTCGCTGGCTCATCCTGCGACTCACACGCAAGGCTGTGGCGGCCCGCACGAAAGGGCACTATCCGGCACTGCCGGCCGCGCTCGACGTCACAGTCAGCGGCCTCACTCAGTCCCTCGAGGTGGCATACGCGCAGGAAGCCGAGGTCTTCGGGGCGCTTACCGTTACGCCGGAGTGCAAGAACCTGATCGCTGTCTATGATCTCACCGACTCCGCCCGCAAGCGTACACCCGCCGGTAAGCCGGCCAGGGTCAAGCGGGCCGGCGTCGTGGGCGCCGGCCTCATGGGCGCCGGGATCGCCGAGCTCTTCGCCTACCAGAACATTCCGGTTCGCGTCGTGGACCTCGAACGGCAGCGGGTCGACGCGGGAGTGGATCGAGCGAAGGAGCTCCTCGAGACAGCGGCGGAGCGCACCGGCTGGTCCGCCGACGAGCTCAAGGAACGGCAGGACTGCCTGAGGGGCGCCACCAGCTACGACGGTATCGAGAGAGCGAACGTCGTCGTCGAGGCCGTGCTGGAGCTGATGGACGTGAAGCGGAGAGTCTTCAAGACGATCGAAGAGAACGTGCCCGAGACGACGCTGATCGTCAGCAACACATCGGCCCTCTCGATCTCGGAGCTCCAGCGCGAGATGAGCCACCCGGACCGCAGCTGTGGCCTCCATTTCTTCAACCCGCCGCACCGCATGCCGCTGGTCGAGGTCGTGCGTGGGGCCCAGACTTCGGACGACGCTCTGGCGACCGCATTCGAGCTCGCAGTTCATCTGGGCAAGACGCCCGTCGTTGTGAAGGACTCTCCGGGCTTCGTGGTCAACCGAATCCTCGCCGCCTACCTGACAGAGGCCGGTTGTCTGCTCCAGGGTGGGATGTCGATCGAGCGTCTCGACCGCACGATGTCACAGTTCGGGATGCCCGTCGGCCCGCTGCGGCTTCTGGACGAGATCGGGTTCGACGTCGTCGCCGAAGTCAGCCAGACGATGGTGAACGGTTTCGGCCAGCGGTTCACGCCGGCCCCGGCCATGGGTGAGGTGCTGGCCACCGGCGTGACCGGGCGGAAAGGCGGCCTGGGCTTCTACCGCTACGATGCCAAAGAGTCAAAGGGCGTAAACCCGGAGGTCGAGAGACTGCTTCGCCGGGAGGCGACGGGCACGCCACCCAGTTCTGCCGAAGCCGAGGAGCGGATGGTCTTCAGCATGATCAACGAGGCAGCGCGCATACTGGATGATGGGGTCGTCGATTCGCCGGGCACGCTCGACGTCGCGATGATCATGGGCACCGGATTCCCGCCTTTCCGCGGCGGCCTGCTGCGCTACGCCGATTCCCTGGGCCTCGACCGCGTGCGCGAGCGGCTGCGTCACTACGCCGCCGACGCCGGGCCGCGGCTCGAGCCGGCGCCCGGCCTGGAGAACCGCAAGGCGTTCTACGGCTGAGGCGATGCCGCGCGTCGAGATCCACTACCGCCGGCCGCCCGACCGACTGGACGTCTTCCTGCAGGACCTGGTGGTCGATCGCCCCGACTACAAGGTGACCCTGCACGACCCAGCCACGGTCGAGACGACGCTGACGGTCGGCGAGGACGTGGTCTACGAGCCGGGCGCCGCGATCGTTTGGTTCGTCTTCCCGGATGAATGGCACGATCTGGGGCGCTTCCACCTCAAGGACGGCACCTTCACCGGCTACTACGTCAACCTCATCACTCCGGTCCGGCTAGAGGGGACAACCTGGAAGATGTTTGACCTCTGCCTCGACCTCTGGGTCGATGTGGCCGGCCGCTTCCAGGTCCTCGATCAGGACGAGTTCGATGAGGCGGTGGACCGTCACTGGATCGATCCGACCACCGCGGAGCGGGCGCGATCGGAACTGGATAGGGTCATTACGCAGGTGCGCGGGAGCAATTGGCCGCCCGAGATTGTTCGGGAGTATGATCTAGCGCGGGTGAGGCAGCTTCGGGCTGAGAGTGGGTGATGGGGCTTGGTTCTTGACGCTTGAGGCCTACCTTGGTAACCAGGACACTGAGTGTGGGATATTGGATATTGAAGACGAACATGACATTGCCCGGCTTATTGCTCGCTGCTCTTTTGATCCCGGCGCTAGTGAGTGCCCAGGACCCCGATTACCGGGTGCTCGGTTCTCCCGACGCGCCGATCGAACTGGCCATCTACTCCGATTTCGAGTGCCCCCACTGCCGCAACTTCGCGCTGGCGGCGATGCCCGCCATCGCCGCCGAGTTCGTGGACCGCGGGCTGATTCGCATGCGCTACGTCTACTTCCCACTTGCGGCGATCCATAAGAACGCAGTCGCCTCGGCGAAGGCGGCGCACTGTGCCGGCGCTGCGGGGCGGTTCTGGGCGTATCACGACTACCTGTACGTACGCCAGCCCGAGTGGGCCGGCGCGGTCGTACCCGACTCGGTGTGGGTCGCTTATGCCGAGAGCCTGGGGCT
>JBDHHM010000192.1:0-8577 GCA_039589355.1 Gemmatimonadota bacterium
GCTCAGGAACCCGGCCGAGTCCTCAACGGCCACCAGTTCATGCCCTCGCGGCTCGTGGCGGAACCGTTCGCCATCAGTCATTTCGGCACGACCACGGGCGGTGGGGTAGCGTTCGATCTAAGGACTCCGTTCGTAGACCTCAATGGTGATACCCTCGGGACGCTGGTAGGTGATGTCGCTTTCCTGGCTCTGAGCTTCACGTATCAGCAGAGGTTCGGCCAGTGGTTCGCCGCGCGGATCGGGTTCGGCGGCGGCGCACGTCTCGGGATCGACGAGCAATCGGTGCTGGCTCAGGGCGTGACGGGCTCGTTCGTCTGGATTCTCGGAGCGACCGCGAGGATCTTCCAGAGCGACAAGGTCATCCTGTCCGGCACGGTGGATTTCGGTCGCTCGGATCTCGTTGGCCTGGACCCGTTCGGCTTCGCGCAGAAGATCGTCGATGAGGGAATCGGTGCGGAAGACAATAATCTGGTAGGGACCACGGAAGCGATCAGCGCGGTAGCCAGCGTGAGGGTGGGCTGGGCTCCGGCGGCGTGGATCGGTGTGACGGGCCTTCTGGAGGCAGGCTACGGTGACGTCACCGAGTCGTCGTCCGAGACCCTCACCGGCGGCGGCGCCACGGTCGGCATCGATCTCGAGAATCTGGGAGTGGTCCCCATCGGTTTCCAGCTCAGCGCCGAGACAGACGCCTTTACGGCAGGCGGATCCGATCTCGCCGCTCGCTCATGGTCTTACGGCCTGGGCGTGTTCTACACGGGGTGGGACGATTTCTCCATCGGCCTCGAGACGGTAATGTCGTTGCTGGACAGACGGGATGTCGACGACGACTTCGAGGCCTTCATCGCGACGTTCAATTTGCGCTACTGGCCCTAGGCGACGACCATCACCCTCGCGGCGCGCGGGTGTTCGTCGAGGGCGGTGAAGCTACCAGGGATGATCGTGGAGCCGACGCCACGGGATGACGGTGGCATCGCTTCGCCGCTGCGCGGCGTCCCCCCCGAAAACCACTCGGGCGTCGAACTCAAGGTGCGGCAGTTGCCGCTCGATGTCGGCGGCAAAGCGCTTGAGGGGCGTGAAGAAGTCCGACGCGACGGTCGCCGCTGACTTCGCCTCCACCGCCGTTAGCCGGTCGCCCTCCTCGATGAGCAGATCGACCTCCAGCCCCCTGGCGGTGCGGAAATGAAACAGATTCTCGGGCAGCCCTCGGTGCGCTCGCGATTTCATGACCTCGGAGACCATCCAGCTCTCGAACAGTGCACCCCGTAGCGGATGATGCCGCAGCTGATCCGGCTCGGTAATGCCGAGCAGGTGGCATGCGAGGCCGGTGTCCAAGAAGTGGAGCTTGGGTGACTTGACGGTCTGCTTGCGGACGCTCCGATGCCAGGCGGGTAGACGCACGCAGATGAAGCTGGTCGCCAGCACGGAGACCCAGGCGCGAGCCGTCGGGTGCGTGACGCCCGCGTCGCTTCCCAAGCTCGAGAGGTTGAGCTCGTTCGCGGTGCGGCCGGCCACCAGCCTCAGAAACGATGTGAACGCCTCAAGGTCGGTCACCTTCAGGATCTGGCGCACGTCCCGCTGCACGTAGGTCGAGGTGTAGTCGGCCAGCCAGCGCTGGGGATCGAGCCGGCGGTCATAGATCCGCGGGTAGGAGCCGGTCCACACCAGAGTCCATAGGTTCGCCGGCGGCTCGCCGAAGCGGATCAGTTCGTCGAGGCTCGGCGGCAGCAGGCTGAGAATCGCGATCCGGCCCGCAAGCGTCTGGGTGATCGCTTCCGTGAGGCCGAAATGTTGCGAGCCCGTCAAAATGAACCGGCCCGGCTCGGGCCGCTCGTCGACCTCCTCCTGGAGATAGCTGAGAAGCTCCGGCGCGCGCTGGATCTCGTCGAGGATCGCGCCGTCGGCGTGCTCGTGGAGGAACCCCCGGGGATCGCTGGCGGCGTAGTCCCGCACGTCGAGCGGCTCCAGCGACACGTACGGCATATCAGGAAAGGCAGCGCGGCATAGCGTTGTCTTGCCCGACTGGCGTGGGCCCGTTACCGCCACCAGGGGCATGGTTGAGGCGAGTTGCTCGAGGGGCGCCTGGAGGTTTCGGAGGATGATCATGGCATGGAATGTAAATACGTTTTTCAAATAATGCAATACCGCGCGGCCAGACCGTGCCTTGACACTGTATTGCGGAGTCCGTAGTGTAGGCGTGTAACCGCATATACGACCTTACTCCGGGTGCCATGCACGATCTTGCCCTACAGTTCAAGGCTCTCTCCGAAGAGGTACGGCTCCAGATCCTCGCCCTCGTATTTCGGCACGGGGAGCTGTGCGTCTGCGAGGTGGAGCGCTTTCTCCGGATCTCCCAGTCCAAGGCCTCGCGACACCTCCGCTATTTACTGAACGCAGGGCTGGTGGAGGATCGCCGCGACGGTCTCTGGGTCTACTACCGAGCGGCGGAGCCAACCAAGGAGAAGCAGGGAGCCCTGCTGAGTGTGCTGCGGCGGCTGCTCGAGGACGCGCCTATTCCGGATGTCTCGGAGGAACTCAAGATGATGCGTGCCGAGAGATGTCACCCGACGTCTGCCGGGCGGCCTGCGGTCACGTCCAAAAGCGCGGAGGTGGGGCGATGACGGCGAGGGTGAGTCCTTCGGTCGCGCGGCAACTCTCGTTCCTCGACCGTTACCTGACGGTCTGGATCTTCGCCGCCATGGCCCTCGGGGTCGCGATCGGCTACGTGTGGCCCGAGCCGGTCGAGGCGATCAACCGGGCGACCCAGATCGGGACGACCTCGATCCCCATCGCCATCGGGCTCATCCTCATGATGTACCCGCCGCTGGCCAAGGTCCGCTACGAGAAGTTCTGGGTCGTTCTGCGGCACAAGCGTATCCTGGCCCTGTCGCTGTTCCAGAATTGGGTAATCGGACCGCTGGTCATGTTCTTGCTGGCGGTGCTGCTGCTGCGAGATTTTCCGGGCTATGCGGTGGGCCTCATCCTGGTGGGCCTGGCGCGCTGCATCGCCATGGTGCTGGTGTGGAACGACCTGGCGGAGGGCGATCACGACCTGGCCGCGGGGCTCGTGGCGGCCAACGCCGTCTTCCAGGTGCTGTTCTACGGTTTCTACGCCTGGGTGTTCATCACGCTGCTGCCGCCGCTGTTCGGGTTCCAGGGAGCGGAGATGCACGTGAGCGTGGGCGAGATTGCGCGCACCGTGTTCATCTACCTGGGTATCCCGTTCCTGGCCGGCCTCATCACGCGCTTCGCGCTGTTGAAGCTGAAGGACAGAGAGTGGTACGAGCGCGTGTTCATCCCGCGCATCAGCCCGATCACCCTGGCGGCGTTGCTGTTCACGGTCGTGGTGATGTTCTCCCTCAAAGGCGAGCTGATCGTACAACTTCCGTATGACGTGGTCCGGATCGCCATCCCGTTGACGATCTACTTCGTTGCAATGTTCGTCATCACCTTCTTCGCCGCCCGCTTGCTGCGCGGTGAGTATCCGGAGACGACGACCGTCGCCCTCACCGCGGCCAGCAACGACTTCGAGCTGGCCATAGCGGTAGCCATCGCGGTGTTCGGCATCGCGTCGCAGCCGGCGTTCGCGACGGTGATCGGCCCGCTGGTCGAGGTGCCCGTGATGATCGGCCTCGTTCAGGTCTCGCTCTGGGCGAAACGCCGCTTCTTCGGCGAGCCGGTGGCTGTGGCTGGTACGGTCGGGGGAGGGGAGTAGCCGGAGATGAGCCTTCGCCTGGAGCTTCTGGCCACGCCTGACTGTCCCAACACCCAGCCGACGGAGCAGCTGGTACAGAACACCGTCGCTCGCCTAGCACCCGATGCCGAGGTCATCCGCACAGTCGTCCACGACCCGGCGCAAGCGGAAAAACTCTCGTTCCCGGGCTCGCCGACCGTACGGGTGAACGGCGACGACCTGGAAGGATCCGATGCCGGCCCGCCGGCCTACGCGTGTCGCAGGTACGAGGGCGGTGAAGGCGTGCCGCCGGAGTGGTTGCTCGAGGCACGCGTCCTCCGGGCGCTTGCTCCACGCCACCTGCTCTTCCTCTGCGTGGCGAACTCGGCGCGCAGCCAGATGGCCGAAGGGATCGCCCGGAACCTGTCGGGCGCTCGAGGAGATCGGGATCGGCCCCTCGGGCCAGCGCTCCAAGGGGGTGGATGAGATCCGTGGGGCGGATGGACCGCGAGTCGACGCCGTGATCACCCTGTGCGCCGAAGAGGTGTGCCCGGTGTGGTTGGGCGAGGCTTACCGCGTCCATTGGCCGCTGCCCGACCCGGCGGCGGCCACGGGAAGCGACGACGAGGTCCTACACTCTTTCCGCAGCGTCCGCGACGAGTTAAGCCGGCGGCTGAGCGCGCTATTCCCGTGACGGAGCAGACGGTCCATAAGCCATGGCAGGTTGCAGGACGCGCGGCGCTCGTCCCCGACCGATTCCGCAACCTGTGAGACAAGGAGTCGGCGAGTAGCATCGATGAGGGCCGCCGTTCGGTCAAGCCTGGCCATGTCCGCCGGCCTTGGGGAGGTGGTCAGCTTGATCTCGATTGCCCACAAGTCGCCACCGATCTCTAGGACGAGATCGATCTCGTAGCCGTCGCTGGTTCGGATGTGGAAAGGTTGGTGGTGCCTGCCCAGGGACGAGAGCGTTCCCAGGATCTGCTCGATAACGAACCCCTCCCAACTGGCTCCGACCCAGGGCTGGACGAGCAGCGACCGCCGATCCCGCACGTTCAGAAGCGAGTGGAGGACGCCGCTGTCCCGCCAGTATACTTTGGGGCTCTTGCTGAGCCGCTTCCGGAGTCTGGCGTGATACGGCGGGAGCCGCCGCACCAGGAAGGTGCCCACCAGATAGTCGACGTAGCGATTCACTGTGTGGTAGGAGAGGCCGAGGCTCTGCGCCAACTGCGATGCGTTCCACAGCTGCCCATGCACGCCGGCCAACATGCGCACGAGGCGGTCCGTGGTCTGGGGAGTGGCTGAGAGCCCCCAGTTCGGCAGATCCCTCCGGATGAGAAGCGAGAGATAGTCGAGTTGCCACTGGGGAAAGGCTCGAGGCGTGAGCACGCCGCCGTCCGGGAAGCCACCGGTCAGCCAGACACGTCGGCGTGACGCCTCCGTGTCGAGCTCGTTCCACAGGAGCGGCGTCAGCTCGATCACCGACAGACGGCCGGCCAGCGATTCCGACACTTGGGTCATGAGCGTCGGCGAGACGGAGCCAAGGAGGAGGAAGCGTCCGTTCCGTCTACGATCGGCGTCGATGGCCCCGCGGATCCGTGGGAAGACGTCCGGAGCTGCCTGCGCCTCGTCGAGGACGACGAGCTCGGTTGTGCCGGCTATCCGATCCCACTCAAGATCGAGGCGTAAGCGGTCCGACTCCTGTTCCAGGTCGAAATAGGTTTGGCTGAGGGAGCGGGCCAGGGTAGTCTTCCCGGCCTGGCGGGGACCTACGAGTGCCACCGCTGGCGTCTGGGCCAGCCTGTCTAAGATCGTCGGAGCAATGAGCCGGGGCAGCATGTTTGCAATATAGAATCCTATTTCTAATTATATTGGTAACCATATGGTTACCAATAGCCGTACGCTCGATCTCACGTTCGGTGCACTCGCCGACCCGATCCGCCGCGCGATACTCGCCCGCCTGGCGCGTGGTGAAGCGACGGTGGGCGAGCTGGCCCGGCCATTCGACGTCTCGCGGCCGGCCATCTCGAAGCACCTTCGAGTACTGGAGCGGGCAGGGTTGGTTCAGCGAACGCGGGACGGCCGGATCAGCCGTTGCGGGCTGGACGCCGAGCCGATGCGAGACGCGGCCGATTGGATCGAGCGGTACCGGGAGTATTGGGAAGAGCAACTGGATTCGCTGGCCCGCTACCTCGAGGAGGGTGCGGCGGGCGAAGGAGAAGAGGCCCCAACCAGAGGGAAGGAGAACGACTCATGAGCACGGGAACCGGAACTTCACTACGAGTCTCACGAGTGATCAAGGCGAGCCCGGAGAAGGTCTTCGATGCGTGGACCCGACCCGAGGACCTGAAGCGCTGGTCGTGTCCGGAGGGCATGGAAGTCGGCGACGCCCAGGTAGATCTGTCCCTGGGCGGCCGCTACCGGCTTCGCATGGAGTCGCCGGAAGGAAAGGTGCATACGGCGGTCGGGGTCTACCGGGAGATCGAGCGGCCGCAGCGACTTGTCTACACCTGGGATTGGGAGGAGGAGTCGATCGGCGAGACGATCGTGACGGTGGAGTTCAACGATCTCGGCGGATCGACCGAGGTCATGGTGACCCACGAGCTCTTCCCGAACGCAGAGGCGAAGGTGGGTCACGAGGAAGGCTGGGCAAGCTGCCTGAATCGACTGGAAAAACTGTTCGGTTAATCGGAACGTCGAAGCCAGAGCTGAGAAGGCGCAGCGGTGGCTGCGCCTTCTCAGCGGCCCTCGCGTCGAGGTAGACCGACCCGCATCTTTAGCTCACCGCTCTGTCCTTTACTCCCTCAGAGGAGTCCATCGAATGCCTACCAAGGCGACGAGACGATTTGCCAATAGTCGGATCAGCCGGTGCCTGGTGCTTCTCCCCATCCTGACTGGGCCACTCCTGGCTCAGGATGAGGACCCACGCGACCCCAACTGGAACACGTATCACACGACGGAGCGTGCCTACGCCCTCCTCGAAGGTTGGGCCAGGGAGTTCCCGGGATTGACAAATCTCTACTCGATCGGTGAGACTCTGGAAGGGACTCAGCTTCTGGTTTTGGAGATCACCAACAAAGAATTTGGCGAGCCCGGTGAGAAACCGGGCTATTACTACGATGGGAACATCCACTCCGGCGAGCTGACCGCCGCCGAGGTAGCGCTGCATTTCGCGTGGTACGTGCTATCCAACTACGGTCGAGATCCCCGCGTCACGCGGCTCGTCGACACCAGAACGCTGTACGTCCGTCCCAAGTTCAATCCGGACGGCGCGGACATCGCGCTGACTACCGAGGGTAACTTCCGGAGCACGCCGCGTCCCTACGACCAGGACGGCGATGGACTGCTCGATGAGGATCCGGGGAACGATCTCAACGGCGATGGCAGCATCACGCAGATGCGGGTGAGTAGCGCGACCGGTCTCTGGAAGGTGAGCGCATCGGACCCGCGCGTCATGGTGCGGCGCGGCGACGGAGAGACGGAGGGCGGGTTCTACGCGCTCTACTCCGAGGGTGTCGATGACGACGGCGACGGTCTGTTCAACGAGGACGGGATCGGCGGCATCGACATGAACCGGAACTTCCCGCGGAACTGGGGGCTGGAATTCGAGCAGAGCGGTGCGGGACCGTTCCCGCTGTCGGAGCCCGAGACGCGGGCGACCATCGAATTCCTGAGTTCCCATCGGAACGTCACCGGGGTGTTCCATGGCCACACGTCCGGCGGGTTCCTCTTTCGTCTCCCGTCCACGACGCCGTGGGACGACTTCAACTTGCCCGACCAGAATCTGATTCTCGAGATGTCGCGAAAGTACGAGACCACCACAGGGCAGCGGGCGATCCCGAGCTACAGCAATCCGCGGGTCCATCGCTACGGTACGCTGATCTCCTGGTCGTACTGGGATTTCGGGGTCGTGGCGTTCGTACCGGAGTTCTGGGGCGGCTTCGGTCGCGACTACGACGGCGACGGCAACGTCTCGGAAGCCGAGCGACACCGGTGGAACGAGGAAGAGCTCTCCGGTGAAGGGTTCGCAAATTGGGCGCCCTACGACCATCACCAGCTCGGCCCGGTGGAGATCGGCGGCTGGCGCGGCAAGTTCACCAGGCAGAATCCGCCGCCCCACCTGTTGAAAGGCGAACTCGAGTTGTACGTGCCGTGGATGATGTGGCTGGCCGAGATCAGTCCGCGGATCGTCCTCAGAGATGTCGAGGCCTCGCCGCTGGGCTCGGGGCTGTTCAGGATCACGGGCGTCGTCGAGAACGAAGGGTACCTGCCGACGAACATCACTCAGCGCGCGCTGGACGCGGAAGTCGCGGTGCCGGTCCGAGTCATTATTGAGTTGACCGATGCGGAGCTGGTGACCGGCGCGCTGCGAACCGAGCTCGGCTACCTGATGGGCAGCCGCGATGCGCAGGGACGTACCGGGACCGCCGCCATGAGCCGGACAATCGAATATGTTGTCCGCGCCACGGGGAATAATCCACGCGTCTCGATCACTGCACGATCTGAGAAGGGCGGGGTGGTGCGGCGTGAGGTGCGGCTTGGCGGCTAGCGAATGTCGGATCCGGTGCCGATGGCTTATCGCGATTGCCTTCGCCTACCTCGCCCTCGAGCGAATCCGCCTCGATCACCACCGTAAGGCGATTCCCCTGACGATCGCGGTCACCGGAACCCGGGGGAAGTCGAGCGTGACGCGTATGCTCGCCGCCGTGTTACGGGAGAGCGGACGACGGGTTCTGGCCAAGACCACCGGGTCCGAGGCGGTTCTGATACTGCCGGACGGTTCGGAGAGGGGGATCCGCCGGCGCGGTCGCCCTTCGATTATCGAGCAGAAACACGTCCTCCGTCTGGGTGCACAACTGGGCGTGGATGCCGCGGTGGTCGAGATCATGAGCATCCACCCGGAGAACCAC
>JBDHHM010000193.1:0-4659 GCA_039589355.1 Gemmatimonadota bacterium
CTTCATGGGTCCCGGCGTGCCGGCAGGTTCCTCAGACGAGGCGGTCCGCACCGTGGATATGGCGCCGACGCTGGCCGAGCTGGCGGGTATCCCCTACCCCGACGGCCTGGACGGACGGCCGCTCATCCGAGCCGCCCGATAGCCTTCGCAGCTTCAGCCCTGGGAGATCGAGCCGTCCGGCCCGGTGGGGAGCGTCCAGCCCGGGTCGGAATGGGATGGAAGCGCCCGCTTCTTCACGACGTCGGCAAAGGCAGCGATGGCGGTCAGAACGAGCAACGCGATAAAGACGACCGTCAGCACACGGAAGACGGGTCGTTCCCGTTCGGGGCGGACGAGGATCACGCGATAGGAGACGTTGCTCATCGGATTGAAGCCGAATCCGCCGTCGCCGGCGGGAATGAAGTTCGGATACAGTTCGAACCTGAAGAAATCGGAGAGTCCGATCTGTGCATCGAACTCGGCGTCCTGGAGGAAGAGGTTCCGCTGAGCGTCCTGCCAGTCGATCCTCCGGACCTTCACGGTAGCGTCCAGCGGGATACTGAAGCCGACGTCACGGATCACGGTGGGCAGTTCCGCCCTGTAGGGCCAAACGTAGCGAATGCGGTGCATTCTGGAGTGCAGGAGCGCGCCTACTCGCCTTGTGAGGTCCTCGGTATCCTTGAAGCTGATCTGGAACTTCTGGTCGTCGATCTCGGATCCCGCGATCCGGCTCGTCAACTCGATCGCGCCGTCGTGGATCAGCTCGAGGGTCCACACGTAATCCTGGTGCTGGTGGAAGTCGTCATCGTAGTTGACGAACTCGGTGCCGGAGAGCCGCACCGCCTGCCTCGCGGCCTCCAGGTACTCCTCCGGGACGCGCAACCCTTCGTCCGGCGACGTTCTCACGCCGACGGTAACGGGTGCCGGGCGCTCTCGCGCCAGCCAGCGCAAATCGGCCAGCGCCTGCCGCGAGTCCGGCGCCCTGTTGACGTCGAGCCAGGTGATGAAATCGCCCTCGTCTATTTCCTCGGGACCCATCGACCCGATCGCTTCGCGGATCCTGGCTCGACTGGCCGAGTCCATCGACGCAGACCCCACAAGCAGGTCGTTCGGCAGAATGGTGGGTAACTGAATGAAGTGGACTCTGCTACCGTACCTCTCGTAAAGGCTGTCCGTCACCTCGAACTTGGTCTTGGTCCCATCCCACACCGCTGCGAGCTCGAACTCGCCCAGCGCGACGGCCCGGACCAGGTTCGAACTGCTATCGCCTAGCTTCTGGCTGTGAATCGCCGTGTGGTACTCCGTGGGCTCCGGCATGTTGTAGATGCCGTAGCTACGGAAGAACAGAGCCGGGAGAAAATAGCTCGAGGTACTGAACTTGTTGTGGTAGATGAAGTTCGCCGGGTCGTCGAGGCTCCTGAGATACTCGACCAGGTTGGCGAGCTCCGGTCTGTAGGGAAACTGCTCTCGACCGACAACGAAGTACGAGTGATAGGTCGTGCTACCTGTCGCCCTGCTCAAGTACGTGGCGAAGACCTCCAGGTCCGCGCCCAGCATCTCCGCCGCCACGAAGGCGTACGGCGTGACGCGGGCCAGGAAGTCACCCCTATCAGGATCCCAGTTGGCCAGGCGATCGATGACCACGCTGTACTCGAGGGGCCGCTCCTGGACGAACATCAGGCCGGCTTCACTGCCCAGGTAGCGACGCAGCTTGTCGTCGGCGCGCCGCGTCTCTTCGTCTAGCGCCACCTCGATGAAGGTAACCTGCTCCTGAGCGATCGCCCGCGAAACGCACAGGAAGCACGCAAGCCCTACGACAACAAGTCTTGTGGATCTTGAACCCATATCTTTGATCTCAACCGCGTAGCGAAACGCTCATTTGTCGCGCGCCGGCCCCGTGTCCTCGAGCGGGATATCCACGAACTGCCAAATATCGTCGGGGATCCTGTGATCGAGGCGAAGGGCCAGCATGATGCTCAGGGCACCCACCGCCAACCCGGCGATGATATCGGCGATCCAGTGAATACCGAGCACGAAAGTCGATAGAATGATCGTGGCGCCCAGGGCGGAGACGCTCCAGCGCAGGCGCAGCCTGTAAAGCAAAGTAACGAGAATAATCACCACGGTTAGCGACACATGGAAGCTCGGGAAGCAGTTGTCGAGTCCACTGATGGGGCGGAACGCTTCGATCAACTGCGAGGACCATTTGTCCGACAGCAACATGGCGCCCGAATCCGAGTAGGCCCAGCGCTCGGGAACCGGGAACAGGATAAAAAAGGGCAGACACAAGGCGTAGTTGATCAACACGGCGACCGAGAAGACCCTGAACGGGCGGATCTCGGGCCGGCGCGCGAGCGCTACGCCGACAACGATGAGCAGGAGAGGAAAGAGGATGAAATACGAGCTCGAGTAGCCGATGGTCGCGATGCTGTTCGTCACATCGTGGTACTCGAAGCTCAGGTTGGCCTCGAGCCAGTGGATGGCGTGCGCCGTCTGATGCCGGATTTCGACTATGAGCGCCGAGCTCCCAGCGATCCGCGTCTCGAGCGACGTTTCCAACCAGTTGACGAAGAACGCCAGCGCCAGCAGGGATGTCAGTCCCACCTTGCTGGTCAGCAGCGCCGACGGCTCCTTGACGACCGGCGCGGCGGCGGGGGCGCCGTACGGTGGCGTCGCCGGTCTCTCCTCCACGCGATCCAGGTCCGGGGTAATGCGGACGGTGGTTCCGGCTGGCACCTGCTCGAAGGTCGAAGGCGGTGGAGACACGATGCCGGTGCCGAGAGTTCCGGCCGGCGTGACCGTCAACCCCATGGGTGACGTGCGCCTCAGTCCTTTGGACGTGATGTCGTACATCCAGGCCATGACAAGCGCCAACGGGAACCCGAGGAGCGCGCCCACGACGACGAGGTCCATCATCCAGGGCGGTAATCCGAGCACCGGGAAGGTGATCTCGGCCGCCTCGACGATCCCAAGGCCGATTACGGCGTAGAGTATGGCGGTATGATAGACGCGGCGACGCCGCAGCTCGGAGAAGAACGAGGGCGCGCCGGTGCCCGTAGGTGGTGTGGCCAGATCGGGCCTTTCCATTCCCGGCTGCGTCGCTATCGCCTGTATCAACTGCTCGCCCGAGGTGAAGCGATCCGCCGGCACCTTGGCCAGCGATCGCGTCACGGCCCGCTCCACCGACTCGGGCACCGTTCCGCGCACCGTGCGCAGCGGTGGCACCGGGTCGAGTGCGTGGCGCGCCATGATCACCTGAGGGGTCGCACCGGTGAACGGCGGCTGCCCGGCCAGCATCTCATAGAGGACACACCCGAGGCTGTAGAGGTCGCTCCTGCCATCGACCTGCGCGCCTTCTCTGACCTGTTCGGGGCTCATGTAGGCGGGCGTGCCGATCGCGACCCCGGTCTGCGTAAGCTTGTCGCCACCGGCTTCGGTGAGGGCCCTAGCGATGCCGAAATCGGCGACTACGGGGTAGCCCTCCGAGATCAGTATGTTCTCCGGCTTGATGTCCCTGTGCACGATCCCGCGCTTGTGGGCATAGCTGAGCGCGTTCGCCACGTCGCGGACGATTTGGAGCGACTCGTCGATCGGCAGCTGGGTCTCGCGATCGAGCCGCTCGCGCAGCGTATGCCCCTCGACGTAGGGCATGACGTAGTAGAGTAGACCGGCCGCCTCACCCGAGTCGTAGATCGGCAATATGTGAGGGTGTTGAAGGCCGGCGGCAATCTTTACCTCGCGCAGAAAGCGCTGGGTGCCGAGCGAGGTCGAGAGTTCCGGCAGAAGAACCTTCACGGCCACCCGGCGGTCGTGCTTCAGGTCTTGCGCCAGGTAGACCGTCGCCATACCGCCGCGGCCGATCTCACGCTCGATGGCGTATGTCTCGGCGAGCTCTTCCCGTAACTGATCAAAGGGGTCGGGCATAGCAGTAGCGGACCGCGGCCGAACCAGCCCTCGTTCCAGTGTCGCGATCGTTCTTGGCTTTGGAGGCTACCCCACAGGCTTGGAAGATGCGCCCGCCTTTAAGGGAACGCAACAATTCAGCCCCCCTTCGAGCCACCCCCGCCCGGCCCGGCTCACGTTGCGCGACCACGCGCCGGGCGGCAGCTTGGGAGGGATTCGGGATTGGGGTTCGGATATTCGGGGAATGGGAGTTGGGAATCCGAGGCATCCGCGGAATCCGTGGAATCGGGGATTCGAAAACCACGTCTCGGCTCCCCGAGTCCCCGATTCCCCGGATTCCACGGATGCCCGGCGTTCCACTATCGAAACCCCGACTCTCGAACTCCCCGAATCCCCGATTCCCCAAAGGGAGGATACCTCATGCCCTGTGATCGGCGTTTTCTCCTGTGCGTCGCGGCCGTGCTATGCCTGGGGCCCGCCTCGGGCCTGATGGCCCAGGAGCGCGGCGACGTAGCGATCATAGGTGGCCGCGTCGTGGATCCCGCCAGCGGGACCGACCGGGTCCACAACGTCCTGATCCGCGGCGACAGAATCGTTGCGATCACCGACGGACCGGTAGAGGCGGAGCGCGTGATCGACGCCTCGGGACTGGTCGTCGCTCCTGGCTTCGTGGACATCCTGGCATGGATCCCGACCTCCCGTGAGCCGCAGCGTTACAAGATCAAGGACGGTGTAACGACCGTGGTCAGCATGCACGGCGGGCCCGTGGAAATGCGC
>JBDHHM010000194.1:0-4062 GCA_039589355.1 Gemmatimonadota bacterium
CGGCCCATCAGTCCGGTGACGAAGAAGGGAAGATACCACGCGATCGTTCCGAGCGCCGCCAGCGGCAGGCCCAGGCCGAGCGCGGACCCCTGGCGCACGACGTAGCGGGCGACGCGCCCCAGCTCGTAACGAGCCGGCACATCCGCCTCGCCGCTCCCCAGCCGCTCCAGCCGGCGGCGGTACGCGCCCAGCGCGCCGGTCAGCCGCCCGTAGCGTTCCGGGTCGGCGACCCGCAGCCAGGCGAAGAGCCCGGCGAAACGCTGCAAGCGCGGCAGTCGCGCCCCCAGCGGCTCGCGCTCCCGCGGGCGGGCCAGGCCGCGGGCCCGGGCGTAGAGCACATCCGCCGTCTCCACCAGCCTGCGGTCCGCCTCGTCGGACAGGTTGAGCGTCTGCCGCTCCAGGCTGCAGGCGATGGCCGCGGTGAGCGAGCGCACCGCCGCCGGCCGATCGGTCTCGTAGGCGCGCCGCCACTCGGCGACGACGATGGGCTGGCCGGTGCCGGCGACGACGCGGCTGCGGAAGCGGTGCTTGCGATGGTAGGTGAGGCCGAGGGGCACGACCCTGACCCCGAGCCGCCAGTCGGCGCTCTCCTCCGCCGCCAGCGTCATCCGCGCGGCGCCCGTCTTCAGCGGCCCCAGCCCGGGCGACGTGTGGCTCCCCCCCTCCGGGAAGGTCAGCAGCGTGCCGCCGGCGCGCAGTGTCTCCGTCGCCTCCTGGAATGCCAGCTTGTTGCGTCCCAGCACCTCCGGATCGTCCTGGACCCGGTAGAGCGGCAGTGTATCTACGGACCGCAGCACGTGCCCGAAGAAAGGGATCTCGAACAGGGGCGCCTTGGCCAGGACGCGGACTCGGCGCCCCGCCGCCTTCAGCGCCAGCAGCGGATCGAGCAGCATGTTGGGGTGGTTGGTGACGATGAGGACGGGACCGTCGGGCAGGCCGGGGCCGGCGCGCTCGACGCGGTAGTAGACACCGGCCGCCCAGACGGCGGCCCGTACTACGGCGCGGCCGAGGACGCCCATTCGTGATTGGGGTTGGGAATTCGCGAATCCATGACTAATTGACTAATTGATTAACAGAATACTCGACTGAAGAACCGATGTGCGCAATTCGCCGGGTTCGATTCAGAATTCGATTACTCAAATGGTCTATTAGTCAATCAGTCACGGAATCTCAATTCCCAGGATACCCGGCCACCCCCCGACGGTCGGACTTACAGACCTAACGCTTATCGTTAGCGGCACCCCCGGCGCTGCCGGGCCTGCCCCACCGCGTGGCAGATCGTCCCTGCGCCTTGCGCCCGGCCCTCTACAGCGGGTATGGTGGACCCCGTTAACTTACTGCGGTTAGACCGCTTAGCGGGCGGGTCCCGAGCCGCGGTTCCCCCGGGCACGAGTTATGCCTTTGTTAGTTGAGCTATCGTATGCCTATCGCGCAACCAGCGGCCTTTAGCAGGGCCGATCCGCTCGCCGGGCCCCGAGGCGAGAGAGTTGTAGGGGGCGGCAGCCAAAGGAGGCAATGATGTCGCTAAAGGACAAACTCGGAGAGAAGATCGATGCTTGGCGCCCGAGGACGACCAAGCTGCTCAAGGAGCACGGTGCCGTGAAGATCAGCGACGTGACGATCGCCCAGGCGATCGGTGGCGCCCGCGGCGTTCGCTGCCTGGTCACCGACATCTCGTACCTCGACCCCAACGAGGGCATCCGCTTCCGCGGCCTCACGATCCCGGAGACGCTGGAGGCGCTGCCCAAGGTCCCCGGCGCCGAGATGCCGTACGTCGAGGGCCACATGTGGCTGCTGCTGACCGGCGACGTCCCGACTGAGAACGAGGTCAAGGAGCTGGCCAAGGAGCTGCAGAAGCGGGGCAAGGTGCCCGGCTACGTCTGGGATGTGCTGCGCGCCATGCCGAAGGACTCGCACCCGATGGCGATGTTCTCGACGGCGATCGTGGCGATGGAGGGGGAGTCGGCCTACCGACAGGCGTACGAGGGCGGCCTGGGCAAGATGGACCACTGGCAGCCGACGCTGGAGGACGCGCTGAACCTCTGGGCCAGGCTGCCGCAGGTCGGTGCCTTCATCTACCGCTTGAAGTACAAGGACGACAAGCAGATCGATCCGGATCCCAAGCTCGACCTGGGCGGCAACTTCGCCCACATGATGGGTATCGAGCAGCCGTACGACGAAGTGGCGCGGCTGTACTTCATCCTCCACTCAGATCACGAGAGCGGGAACGTCAGCGCCCACGCCGGGCATCTCATCGGCAGCGCGCTGTCCGACCCGTACTTCGCGATCTCCGGCATGGTCAACGGTCTGGCCGGCCCGCTGCACGGTCTGGCGAACCAGGAGGTGCTGCGCTGGATCCAGGGCGTGATGGATCAGATGGGTGGCAAGATCCCCAGCGAGGAGGAGATGAAGCAGTTCGTGTGGGACACGCTGAACTCGGGCCAGGTGGTCCCGGGCTTCGGTCACGCGGTGCTCCGCAAGACCGACCCGCGCTACGCCGAGCAGCGCAACTTCTGCCTCAAGCACCTGCCGGACGACCCGATCTTCAAGTACGTGGACCTCTTGTACAAGGTCGTGCCGCCGATCCTCGAGGAGCAGGGCAAGGCGAAGAACCCGTGGCCGAACGTGGACGCGCAGTCGGGCGTCATCCAGTGGTACTACGGCCTGCGGGAATACGACTTCTACACCGTACTGTTCGCCATCGGCCGCGCGCTGGGCGTGCTGTCGAACATCGTGTGGGACCGTGCGCTCGGTTATCCGATCGAGCGGCCGAAATCGTTGACCACCGCGATGCTGGAGGACGCTGCAGCCGGCAAGTAGTCACCTGCCGGAAGCGGGTTTGGCAAAGGGATGCCTTCGGGCATCCCTTTTGTCTTATGCGTGCCGGCGCGACGCTCTTCTACTCGGTCACCTCGAACCACTCGGATTCGCCCAACCCCGGCTCTTTCTTGATCACCTGCTGCAGTGCATCGACGACCCGGGCCTCGAACCAGACGTCCTGCTGCTCCGCGAGTAGGTCGAGCGCATCCTTCGCCGAGTACGCCTGGCGATGGGGCCGCACCTCGGTCAGCGAGGCGAAATGCTCGGCGAGCCCGAGGATCTGCGAGGCGAGTGGGATCTCTCTCAGGCCTTCGGGATAGCCGGAGCCGTCCAGCCGCTCGTGGTGCTGGGCGACGTAGCTCACCGATCGTGCCAGGTGGGGTAGCGGCTTCAGGATGTCGACGCCGAGCTCGACGTGTTCCTGCACGCTGCGGTACTCTTCTTCGCTCAGCGCGCTCTGCTTGTGGGTGATCGAGTCGGGGATCGCGATCATGCCGAGGTCGTGCAGCAGGCCGGCGGTGCGCAGGTCGTCGACGTCTCGATCCTCGAAGCCCATGTGGATCGACATCCTCGAGCACAGCCGCGCCACCCGCTCGCTGTGACCCTTGAGGTACGGGTCCTTCGCCTCCATGGCGCGCACCAGCGTCGAGAGCGTGGCGACCATGACGATCTCTAGCTGCTGCGCCTGACGCTGCACTTCCTCGGTGCGCCGCCCTACCTCTTCCCGCAACCAGAGTTCGAGCTTGTGCCGGTAGTCGGCCTGGGCGCGACGCCGCAGCGCCCGGGTGACCGACTCGATCAGCCCTTCGGCGGTAATCGGTTTCTCGAGGTAGTCGTCGACGCCAAGGCGCAGCGACTCGATGGCGCTCTCGGCATCGGCCGCGCCGGTCAGCACGATGATCGCCAGGTTGGGATCTTCCTCCAGCGCGTGGCGGATCAGTTCCATCCCATCCATGTCAGGCATCAGGATGTCGGAGATCATCAGCGCCGCGCTGGCCGCGGAGATCCGCTCCAGCGCCGCCTGCGCCGAATCGAACGCCTCGACGGGGTAGCCCTCGTCGCTCAGCGCCTTCTCCAGGAAGGCCAGTACCGACGGCTCATCGTCGACGACGAGGATGGGCGTATCCTCCGGCGCCGGTAGGCCGCCTCCCACGGGCGGGTGCTGCTCGGGGTCTGCAGGACTCCAGTCCATCCTCAGATCGGATTCGGTTCGCTACTGCTGTTGGGAAACGCGCCGGGCCT
>JBDHHM010000195.1:0-5640 GCA_039589355.1 Gemmatimonadota bacterium
GCGGCCATCGCGCTGGTTGCGGCGCGCTATTTCCTGGTCCCGCCGACTTTCGGCGATCGAGGGCACTATCGTGCGGCGGCGCTGGACACAATAGCCGCTCACGAGAAGAAGTACGCGGGCCAGCAGGAATGCGCCCTCTGCCACCGCGCTATCATGGATGCCCGGTTAGCGGGGAATCACCGGGGGGTATCGTGTGAGTCCTGCCACGGCCCGGCGGCGGCGCACGTGGCGAATCCCGTGGAAGCCAAGCCGTCGGCGCCTCGCGAGCGGGAGTTCTGCCCGCGCTGTCACGCCTACAACCCGGCCCGTCCAACCGGCTTCCCGCAGATCGACCCTGTGGCCCACAATCCACTGACGCCGTGCATCCGATGTCACGACCCGCATCAACCGCAGCCTCCGGTTACACCGGAATCGTGCAGCGCCTGCCACCGCCAGATCCTCTCTCAGAAGGCGGTGTCTCACCACGCCACACTGTTGTGCACGACATGTCATCGCACGCCGGACGAACACAAGACGAGTCCACACACCGTGCGCCCCGGCAAACCGTCGGATAGGAGCTTCTGCGGATCGTGCCACAGCGCCGACAGTTCGAGCCCACAGCACATACCGCGGATCAATCTCCGCACGCACAACGCACAGTACGTCTGTTGGCAATGCCACTACCCTCATTACCCGGAGACGTCATGACGCCAAGGGACCACGATCTTGTGGACGAATCGCCGACGGCCGCAGAGAATGAGGCCGTGAACCGGCGTGAGTTCTTGAGCGAGTGCCTGCAAGCGTGTCAGCTGGCCGCGCCGATCTTGCTGCTTGGTGTGATCCGGGTACCGCTACTGGAGGCTCAGGAGTCTGACGCCGGAGGGTACGATCCGGCCGAGCACATCTACGGTATGGGGATCGATGTCTCGAAGTGCATCGGGTGCGGCCAATGCGTGGCAGCGTGCAAGACGGAGAACGACGTGCCGTTCGATTCTCACCATTTCAACACCTGGATCGAGCGCTACGTGATCAGGACCGCCGAAGAGATCGAAGTGGACAGCCCCAACGGCGGAATGGATGGGTTCCCACCGACGCCGACCGAGGGAGGAATTCGCAGGGCCTTCTTCGTACCCAAGCTTTGCAATCACTGTGCGAGCGCACCCTGCGTTCAGGTCTGCCCGGTAGGGGCTACGTTCACGACCCAGGATGGTGTCATCCTGGTCGACGACGATTATTGCATCGGGTGCCGCTACTGCATCCAAGCGTGCCCTTACGGTGCACGGTGGCTGCATCCGGAGAAGCATGTGGCGGCCAAGTGCACTTTCTGCTACCACCGCCTGGTGCAGGGCCTGGTCCCGGCGTGCGTCGAGGTCTGTCCCACCGGCGCGCGCGTTTTTGGAGAGGTGGAACGACGAGCCACACCGCTCGCGCGCTTCATGCGGTTCAACGAGATCCAGGTCCTCAAACCGCATCTGAACACGAAGCCGAAGGTATACTACGCCAACCTTGACGGCGAGGTGAGGTAGCCGATGCAAGGGTACATCTACCCGAACGAGTACGAGCTCTACTGGGGTCTCCTGATAGTAGTCTATCCTTACGTAACGGGGCTCGTGGCAGGCGCCTTCATCCTCGCCTCGTTGGAGCGGGTCTTCAACGTCAAGGAGGTTCAGCCCACATACCGCCTGGCGCTGCTGACGGCCCTGGCCTTCCTTCTTGTGGCTCCCCTTCCCTTGCTGGCGCACCTCGGCCACCCGTTCCGCTCGCACGAAATCTTTCTCACGCCGAATCGGCAGTCGGCTATGGCGATGTTCGGCTTCGTCTACGCCTGGTACCTGATGGTCGTCCTGCTGCTGGAGATCTGGTTCGACTACCGTAAGGATCTGGTGCTCTGGTACCGCAGCGAGACAGGCTGGCGGCGCTGGGTCCACTACGCACTTACACTGGGAGCAACCGATCTCTCGGAGAAGTCGCTCAGGTTCGATGACAGGATGGGCAGATGGATCACGATCATCGGCATCCCTTCGGCGTTCCTGCTACACGGGTACGTCGGGTTCATCTTCGGATCGGTCAAGGCGAACCCCTGGTGGAGCAGCGTGCTGATGCCGGTCGTATTCCTGTTCTCGGCAATCGTGTCCGGGATCGCGCTTGTCCTGATCATCTACATGATCGCGTCCATGCTCCGCTGGAAGCCGGTGGACATGCGCTGCGCGGACAAGCTGGCGGTCTTTCTCTTCTACGCGATGGTCGTGGACGTTTCGCTGGAGATGCTCGATTTCATCCACCGCCTCTATGAATCGGAGGAATCGATAGGGATCCTCACCCAGCTGATTCAGAGCCGACTCTTCATCAGCCTGGTCGTCTTGCAGCTGGTGCTGGGAGCGCTGATTCCGTTGACCCTCCTCGGTCTGACCTCGCCGGCTCTCAGCAAACAGCCGTTCTTCAAGGTCCCCGACGAGTTGCGGCGCCTGATCTACCTGGGGTGCGCAATCCTAGTCCAGATCGGGATCTTCAGCATCCGCTGGAACGTGGTGATGGGGGGACAGCTCTTCTCGAAGAGCCTGCGCGGCTTGACCGTCTACAGGCTCGAACTCTTCGGTCTCGAAGGACTGTTCATGACCATGGGACTTCTGGCTCTGCCATTCGTCATACTGTGGGTGCTGGTGAAAGTGCTGCCGCCCTGGCTAGAAGATGAGGCAGACCTGCCCCAGTCGGGCGCCGGCACCGACGAGCTGCCGTCGGCCACGCTCCCTTAGACACACGTCAACGGGGCGCCACCGAAGCGCAGGAGCTACGCCAAGGGTTCTGCGGCGTAGCCCAGGTAGGTGAGCACCAAGATATAGACGATTGCCCCGATCACTATCCAGGTGAACAGGCGACTCGGTTCACCACGGCCCGAGCTTCGCTCGATAAAGGGCACGATTAGCAGGAGCACGCCGGCCAGCATGAAGCCCAGAATGCCGACCACCTCTCCTTCGAACCATAGAATGTGAGCCGGCAGGTACTTCAGCGTCTGGAACATGAACATGAAGTACCACTCGGGCTTGATGCCGGCAGGAGCAGGAGCGAAGGGGTCCGCCTTTGCGCCCAGGTGCGCGGGGAAATACGCAGCGAGTGCGGCGAGGATCGCCAGCGCCGTCAGCCAACCCACCAGGTCGCGGAGCAAGAAGTTGGGGACGAACTTCATTACACCCTTCGTACCACCCTCGCGCTCCACATCGGATGGAACGCTCATCCCGAGCTTCTGAACCAGGAATAGGTGCAGACCGAGCAGAAAGGTGGCCGCCATCGGCAGCACCGCGACGTGGATCGCGTAGAAGCGGGTGAGCGTGGCACCGGAGACATCGTCACCACCACGAAGCACCGTGGCCATGTACGAACCGACCAGCGGCACCGCCTCCATTATCTGCGTGCCGACCCTGGTGGCGAAGTAGGACAGCTCGTTCCAGGGAAGCAGGTAACCCGTGAAGCCGAAGGCCATCGCGAGCCCCAAGAGTAGCACACCGGAGATCCAGGTGATCTCGCGCGGCTTCCTGTAGGCCCTGAGTAGCAAGACGCTGAACAGGTGCAGGAAGGCCGTGAAGATCATCAGGTTGGACGACCAGGCGTGGATCGAGCGGAACAGCCAGCCGAAGTGCACCTCTGCCATCAAGAACTGGACCGACTCGTAGGCGTCCTCAGCGCTCGGGCGATAGTAGAACAGGAGCAGGATGCCTGTGGCGATCTGTATCAGGTAAAGAAACAGGGTCATCCCACCGAGATAGTACCAGATCGTGTGGCGATGGACGGGCACCTCTTTCTTCTCGGCGATCTTACTTATCGCCGCGAGGTCCAACCGCTCGTCGAGCCAGGCCCACGCTCCGCTGAACCGCTGCTTGAGAGTCGCCATACTCACGCGTCCCTGCTCACGACGATCTGATCGCCACGCACGTTGACGACGAAAGTCTCGAGAGGCGCCGGGGGCGGCCCCTGGAGAACGCGGCCGTTGAGGTCGAAGTGGCCCCAGGTGAGTACACGAGGCCGAAAACGCCCGCAGCTCACCCGCCGGTGTACGAACCAGTATCCCCGGCTTGTTGCCGAACCTGAAGATCTGTGCCGAGTTCGGGGCGACGTCCTCGGGCCTTATCGACAGGGTGACCGTTGCAGCCGTGGACTCAGCCGTCTCGGGAGGGATGAGATACCGCGTCACAGGGTAGAGCGCCGCGAGCAGGAGACCGCCCACGCTCGTTCCGAGGAGCCAGTTGACGCACGCTCGTTCCGAGGAGCCAGTTGACGAAGCCCCGCCGGCTCTGCCGGGGGCCCACCGCCCTTTCAGTCACCGCATCTCTCTCCATCAGATCGTCCCATCCGCGTTCATTAGGTAGGCCGCTCGATTTTCCGAATTTTGAGGACAAGCCCCACGATCAGCGCCAGAATCAGCGCCACCGAGATCGCCAGCCCGAGGCGTCGGACCAGGAACTCACCGAGCGCCTCTTCACCACTCGTATAGGCCGCCGATGTTACGGCGAGCCCCGCCTCAACCTCCTCGGCGACCGCATCGAGGGAGAAGCTGTGCACGGCGGTCCGTGCGCTGACCAGGGCCGTCGTCGCTTCGTTGAGCGCGAACAGCGCTTCGCTGACCTCGATGCCAGCGTTCTCGGCCTTTGCCAGGATCGAGTCGGCCGCCTCGTACTGCGTTCTGAGCGAATCGATGAGGACCCGCATTCCCGAGGCGACCTCACCGCCTGAGGAATCCTCGGAGTGGCACGTACCGCACACCGCGCCCTCGCCGAGGCCCAGCAAGTCATCCTCGGCCCTTCCGATGCCGTGATTCTGATGACAGGTCGCGCACCCAGGGTTCCCCAGCATGGCGAACACCTCGGCGTGGAAGCTCTCGTCAAACTGCTCGGCCATGACCGAGTGGCATTGGCCACAGACATTTCCGACCCAGCCGACGCCGGGCGGCGCGGCGCCGTGATTGCCATGGCAATCGTTACAGGTTGGCGCCGACAGATCGCCTTCCTGCGATATCATCTGCCAGTGCACGCTCTCGGAGTACTTGTCAGCCTGGTCGGTCGGAATCGCGTACGGCGCCATATGCTCCGGGTCCGAGTGGCAGGAACCGCATGTCTCCGCGACGTTCAACGGGTTAACAGACGAGCTCGGATCGGACGGCGGCTTGATCGAGTGGGCTGGGTGACAACCGATACAGGTTGCGACCCGTTCGTCGCCGCGGCCACCTGATCCACGCGGAGGGCTGGGTTGTAGCGACGCATGAACTGGGCGCTGGAGTGGCAGCGGCCACAAAGCAGCACGACCTCGTCGCGCTCGGGCGCCCCGACATAGCCTTCCGCCGGATCCATCGCCGACAATCCGGGGTCTTCGGCGTCCCCACCGTGGCAGGCGACGCAACTGAAGCCCTCGGCCGCATGCACATCTTCGGCGTAGGTCTGCACCGGCCTACCGAGAGGTGAGTCGCCGAAGGCGGAGTGGCAGGTCACACAACTCCATTCCGGCATCTGCGCTGCCGCGTCCGGCGGCGCCGCCAGCCCGCCGAGTATCAGCAACGACCCGGACCCGATTAGTATGCGTATCATCATCGGTTTTGCGCCGGTCCTTGTATGAAGGCAGCGACGTCCGCGATCTCCTCGGCGCTGAACGTCGGCCAGGGATCTGTACCGGCGC
>JBDHHM010000196.1:0-3941 GCA_039589355.1 Gemmatimonadota bacterium
GCCACCACCTTGACCAAGCCGCCCCCGCTGCTGGCCGTGACCGTCTTAGATGCCAGTTGCGTCTGGATCTCGGTCAGCCTTGCCTGACCTTGCTGGACCAGCTGGAACAACTGGTGGAGACTGTTCATCCTGGTTACTCCCGCTCACCCATCATCACGGTTGAAGTTTACGAATCGCCCAAATGCACGCAAGGCCAGCCCTTTCCGGCCCTTCGGGGCGTTCCGCCTCAGTCCATCAACTCCAGATCCAGCTTGTCCACAATCTGCTGCAGCCCCTCATCGCCGTCCACCAGCCGGGCCAGCCTCTGCCGTTTGGATGTCTCCTGGCTTACCCTCGGCGGCAGCGACTCGCCCTGCGCTTCTTCTCTTATTCGTATAGGACGCCCGAGCCGCCGTGTTAGTTCCTCCTCGATCCGCCGCCGGGTGACCCTGTCGTCCAGAACCTCCGTGGCGGGCGTGCCTTTGGCTGCCGCTACGCTAAGCTCGCCGTCGGCGCTGAGATCACTGATCTGGACCGCCCTCAGCGCGATTCCCTGGCCCGGTCGCAGAACTCTGGCGTCGGTGATCATCTCCAGCCAGGCGGAACGAACCGGGTCCGGCGATCCTTCGCCGCCGCCGGCCGGCGGGTCGGGCGGTCCCCCGGAAGACTCCGGACCCCTCCCACGCTTCCTCTCGGGCGCGGGCCCTTTCGCCCGGGCAGGCGCCGGCGGAGCCTGCAGGCCGGGGTTCGGGTTCGAGGGCGGCTCGCCGCGGACCGCTTCCATCAGCTGCTCGAGCTCGACTGTGCGGTCCAGCATGGCAAACTTGAGCAACGTGACTTCCACCAGGATGCGCTGCTGCTCGCTCTTGCGGAAACGCCCGTCGGTGTCGAGCTCGGCGAGCGCCGAGAGCATTCGCAGAAGGTCACCCGGGGCGAAGTGCCGGGCCAGCTCCATGTAGCGCTCGGAGAACTGCTCCGACACGCCGGTCATTGCTTCGCCATCCTCGAGCCGTATGCGCAGCAGGAGCCGCAGCGCATCCCCGAGCCCTTTGTAGAACTCCTCCAGGTCGTAACCACCGTCGACCAGCCGCTGAACGTAGGCGAACACATCGGCGGCCCGCCGTTCACGGAGGATCTCGAACAGCTCGAGATACAGCTCTTCCTCGATCAGGCCGAGCACGAGGTGGACGTCCTCGGCGGTGATGCGCTCGCCGCTGAAGGCGAGCACCTGATCCAACGCCGACAACGCATCACGGAGGGCACCGTCTGCCTTTCGCGCGATTGGCGAAAGCGCAGCTTCCTCGGCCTCCACGCCCTCCGCACGCAGTACCTCGACCAACCGGCCGCGGATCTGATCGAGGGTGATGCGCCGGAAGTCGAACCGCTGGCAGCGCGAGAGGATCGGGGGCGCCGATTGATATATCTTGCCCGGCTCCGTGGTGGCGAGCACGAAGATCACGCGCGGCGGTGGCTCCTCGAGGATCTTGAGGAACGCGTTCCACGCCTCGCGCGTGAGCATGTGAGCCTCGTCGATGATGTAGACCTTGTAGCGCGACTCCCCCGACGGGGCGTACATCGCACGCTCGCGCAGATCGCGGGCATCGTCGACCCCGCGGTTGGACGCCGCGTCGATCTCAACGACATCCAGGGAGGTGCGACCGGACCAGATTCGCTCGCAGCTCTCGCATTTCCCGCACGGCTCGCCGTTCTCGCGATCCTCGCAGTTGAGCGCCATGGCCAAGACCCGGGCGGCCGTCGTCTTGCCGATGCCGCGCGGCCCACAGAACAGATAAGCGTGCGCGACTCTGCCCCGCTCTACCGCCGTCCTGAGTGTCGCCGACACGTGGTCCTGCCCGATGATCTCGGAGAAGTTGCGCGGACGATAGACACGTGCGAGTGCGGGACGATGCATCTTTGTGGGCCAAAAGGGTTAGCCGCTGCGCGGAGGAGTGAGCCCTCCCTCCCGCCATCCGCACCGGCGCCTTACTTGAGGGCTACGATCGCAGGAATCTATCCCCGTGGCTGCAGGCCAGCAACGGAACCCCGATGCTGCCGGCGGCGGAGTGGCGCCGCGGCAGTCCATCCACGGCGCCGCCCGGTCGGCTCGGTCCTACGGCTCCCCGCGATTCACGACCAACTGGAATTCACCCGAAGTATTACCGTCGAGAGCCGACGCGATGACCCGGTAGGAGCCGTTCTCGGGCAAAGTGACCCTGATACGTGAGTTCAGGTCGCCGGCACCGTCGTCATCGCTCAGCGGCTGCGAGAGCCCGGGGCCCGCAAAGTAGAGATAGGCGTCGAACTCGTCGCTGATCAGCTCGATGATATAGATCTCACCTGCGCGGCCTTCGAGCGCCCACGCCTGCCCGTGCCGCCCGTCGGCGGTAAGCGGATCGTCCGGTGTCAGGTAACCATCCACAGCACCGCCGACCACCACAGCTCGACCTTCCGTGGGCAGCTCTGCCAGGTCGACCGGCTCCTCCACCCGGATCGTGTACGCTCCCGTCCCGCCGCCGCTCACCTGACTCGCCACCACCAGGTAGCTACCATCGACAGGGAACGTGAAGGTCAGCCTCGAGTTCAGTTCGCCGGCCCCGTCGTCGTCGGACAGCACCTCACCGAGCCCAGGCCCCGTGGCATAGAGGTAGGCGTCGAAGGCATTCGATTCCAGGATCACGACGACGGACTCGTCGGCGCGCCCTTCCAGCAGCCAGGCCTCTGCTCTGCGCCCATCGCCTATCGTCGGGCTCTCACCGGTCAGGCTACCCGAGACCACGTCACCCACCGCGAGCCTCCGTCCGTCCGTGGGCAGATCGGTGAGCAACGCAGGGTTCATACCGCCGCACGAGTAGCCAGCGGTGGGCGCCGGTGTGTCAGACACGCGCAGAGTATACGGCCCCGTCTGTTGCGCAGAAGTCGTACTGGCGATTACATGGAACGTCCCGTTCTCCAGGAAGGTGAAGGTGATCCGGGCATGGCACGCCCCACCGCTGTCGTCGTCGCGCAGCGTCTCGCCGAGACCCGGCCCGACAACGTAGAGGTAGGAGTCGAATTCGTCTGATATCAGGTCGACCGAGACCGATTCACCGGCCCGTCCCTCCAACGTCCATGCCTCCACATAGCTGTCGCTGGGATCCCGGATGTCGGCGGCGGAGAGGGCACCCCGCACCTCCGCGCCGACCGTCAACTCGCCCTCCGAATCCAACAGCTCGAGGAGCGAGCGGCCCGCCTGGGCCTCCGCGAGACGTGGCGTCCCCAGCAGGAAGGCACAGAGGGCAACGGAAGTGAGAGAGAGAAGGCGGATTGGAGTAGACACTATGTTCACCTCTGTGAGAGCTTGAAGTAACTGCCTGACGAGGCCCGCACACCTGCGAACCGCGTTGTACTATTCGGGCATCCGGGCAAAGAGGCAAGTGCGGGGCCGCGACGGGTAGCGCCGCTACTCGCCGAGCCGCCAGGCGTCCGGCAAATGCTCGATGATGGGCGCCTGATCGCGCCGGATGATGACCCCGACTGCATCGAATCGGCAGCGTAGGGCGCGCCGGCCGTTACGGTGGAGCCAGAATCGAGCGACCCGCTCGATCTCTCGGCGTTTCTGGGCGGTGATCGCTTCCAGGGGGTGGCCGTAACCGGTGCCGGCACGGGCCTTTACTTCGACGAACGCGACGAGATCGTCACGCGCCACGATGAGATCGATCTCGCGGCGGCCGAAGCGGTAATTACGCGCCAGGATCGTGTAGCCGTTCTCGCGAAGGTGTCTCGCGGCCAGCCGCTCGCCCAGGACACCAAGGTCGCGGGCCGCGGCCACGGGATCAGGCGAGTGCGGGGGTGAGATCCCCGCCGTTCTTGTGGAGTGCCAGCATCGCTGGTTCACGACTAGCAGCGCACCGTCAAAGGAATCTCAACACGGATCCGATTGGCGCCGGGAGGAGCCGGGGGACCGCTCGCTCCGGTCGACCCGG